>NZ_JBNDHS010000038.1:0-55431 GCF_056755095.1 Rhizobium sp. SVR5-9E
CGTGGTCTTGTCGCAGCCGGTCGTTAGCACGACGCCATCGAGCGGATAGCCGTAGAGAATTTCGACAAGGCCGAGATAGGCGAGATTGCGGTCGAGCGCCGCCGTTGGCCGCTTGCAGTTTTCGAAGATCGGATGTGTCGGAAACTCGATCGGAATGCCACCCGCATCCCGAATCCCGTCGCGCACGCGTTTGGCGAGCTCGATATGCACTCTGTTGCAGGGGGTCAGGTCGCTGCCGCTCTGGGCGATGCCAATGATCGGCTTGCCGGAGCGCAGCTCCTCCGGTGTGATGCCGTAGTTCATGAAGCGCTCGAGGTAGAGAGCCGTCATGTCTATATGGTCCGGATTGTCGAACCAGTCCTGCGAACGCAGGCGACGTTTCGGCGTTTCATTGTCGGTCATTCCTTCCTCCCGAGCGAGGGATTGCTCCCTGCATGCGATGTACGTTCGTCAAAAAACATAGACAGATGACGCCTGCGCGCAAATGAAAAAGGCGGGACCGATGTCCCGCCTTCGTTTTTTTGCTCGTCGAGCTCCCGCTTATTCGGCGGCGACCCGGACATGCTCTTCTTCATCCCGAGGATGATTGTCGTTGTGCTGGATCAGCGGACGGTTGCCCGTCATCCTGCGCAAGAGCACGTAGAAGACCGGCGTCATGAAGATGCCGAAGAAGGTCACGCCGATCATGCCCGAGAAGACGGCGACACCCATGGCGGCGCGCATTTCCGAACCGGCACCCGTCGAGGTGACGAGCGGCACCACGCCCATGATGAAGGCCATGGAGGTCATCAGGATCGGGCGCAGGCGCAGGCGGCTTGCCTCGATTGCGGCCTGGACCGGCGTCCTGCCCTCGAATTCGAGCTCGCGGGCGAATTCCACGATCAGGATCGCGTTCTTCGCCGAGAGGCCGACAAGGACCACGAAGCCGATCTGGGTGAAGATGTTGTTGTCTCCACCCGTGAGCCAGACACCGGTCAGTGCGGCCAGCAGGCTCATCGGCACGATCATGATGATCGCCAGCGGCAGGGTCAGGCTCTCATACTGGGCAGCCAGCACGAGGAAGACGAGCAGTAGGGCGAGCGGGAAGACGACGACGCTCGAATTGCCGGCAAGGATCTGCTGATAGGTCAGATCCGTCCATTCGAAGTCGATGCCCGGAGGCAGCGTCTCCTTCAGGATCTTCTCGATTGCCGCCTGCGCCTGGCCGGACGAGAAGCCCGGTGCCGGACCGCCGTTGATATCGGCCGCGAGGAAGCCGTTGTAGCGGTTCGCACGCTCCGGACCGGTGCTCGGCTCCACCTTCAGCAGCGCCGAAAGCGGGATCATCTGGCCCGATGCCGAGCGGACCTTCAACTGGCCGATATCTTCCGGCTGTGCCCGGAACTTGGCATCGGCCTGGACGCGGACGCTGTAGGTGCGGCCGAAGGCGTTGAAGTCGTTGACGTAAAGCGAGCCGAGATAGATCTGCAGCGTCTGGAAGACGTCGGTGACGGAGACCCCGAGCTGCTCGGCCTTGGCGCGGTCGAGATCGGCATAGAGCTGCGGCACGTTGACCTGGAAGCTGGAGAACAGACCGGCAAGCTCAGGCGTCTGGTAGGCCTTGCCGAGCACTGCCTTGGTCGCCTCGTCGAGCGCTTGGTTGCCGAGACCCGCACGATCCTCGATCTGCAGCTTGAATCCACCCGTCGTGCCGAGACCGTTGACCGGCGGTGGCGGGAACATGGCGATGAAGGCATCCTGGATGGCGCCGAACTTCTGGTTCAGTGCCATGGCGATCGCGCCGCCCGAAAGGTCCGGCGTCTTGCGCTCGTCGAAGTCCTTCAGCGTCACGAAGACGATGCCGGCATTCGAGGAGTTGGTGAAGCCATTGATCGACAGGCCCGGGAAGGCGATCGCATGGTCAACACCCGGCTGCTTCAGGGCGATATCGGTCATGCGCTTGATGACGTCTTCGGTGCGGTCGAGGCTTGCGGCATCCGGCAGCTGTGCGAAGCCGATCAGATACTGCTTGTCCTGCGACGGCACGAAGCCGCCCGGAACCGTGGTGAACAGGCTGTAAGTCGTTCCCACCAGGGCAAGATAGACCACCATGACGATGCTCTTGCGCGACAGGAGACCGCCCACGCCCTTGCCGTAGTAGCTGGAACCGACACCGAAGGCGCGGTTGAAGCCGCGGAAGAACCAGCCGAAGATCGCGTCCATGAACCGCGTCAGCCAGTCCTTCGGTGCGTGATGCCCCTTCAGAAGAAGAGCGGCAAGCGCCGGGGAGAGCGTCAGCGAGTTGAAGGCAGAAATTACGGTCGAAATCGCGATCGTCAGCGCGAACTGGCGGTAGAACTGACCCGACAGGCCGGAGATGAAGGCGAGCGGCACGAAGACCGCGACCAGCACCAGCGCGATCGCGATGATTGGGCCGGACACTTCCTTCATGGCCTTATAGGTGGCCTGGCGCGGACTAAGCCCGTTCTCGATATTGCGTTCGACGTTTTCAACGACAACGATCGCATCGTCGACGACGATACCGATCGCCAGCACCAGCCCGAAGAGGCTGAGCGCGTTGATCGAGAAGCCCAGGACATACATGACCGCGAACGTACCGATGATCGATACCGGAACGGCGATCAGCGGAATGATCGAGGCACGCCATGTCTGCAGGAAGAGGATGACGACGAGAACGACGAGCGCGATAGCCTCGAGCAGCGTATCGATGACCTTTTCGATCGAGGCGCGGACGAACTTCGTCGTATCGTAGACGATTTCGTACTTGACGCCATCAGGCATCGCCTGCTGCAGCGTGTCCATGGTGGCGCGCACGTTGTCTGCGATCTCGATCGCGTTCGAACCCGGCGCCTGAAGGACGGCGACGGCGACGGCCGGCTTGCCGTCGAGCAGTGAACGCAGGCTATAGTCGGCGGCACCAAGTTCGATGCGGGCAACGTCGCGAAGGCGGGTGATTTCACCGTTGGCGCCTGTCTTGACGATGATGTTGCCGAATTCCTCAGGTGTGCGCAGACGTCCCTGGGCATTGACGTTGAGCTGCAGGTCGACGCCCGTCGGGCTCGGCGACGCGCCAATGATGCCGGCGGCGGCCTGCACGTTCTGGGAATTGATCGCATTGCTGATGTCGCTGGCGGCAAGATTGTGCTCGGCGGCCTTCTGCGGATCGATCCAGACGCGCATCGAATAGTCGCCGGCGCCGAAGACCTGCACCTGGCCCACACCCGGGATGCGGGCAAGCCGGTCCTTGACGTTCAGGGTCGCGTAGTTGCGCAGGTAGGTGATGTCATGATTGTCTCCATCCGAGACGAGGTTCACGACCATGATGAAGTCGGGCGAGCTCTTGACCGTGGTGATGCCGAGCGCGCGCACCTCCGCCGGAAGACGCGGCTCGGCCTGCGAAACACGGTTCTGCACGAGCTGCTGCGCCTTGTCCGGATCGGTGCCGAGCTGGAAGGTCACGGTGACGTTAAGAGCGCCGTCGGAGGTCGCCTGGCTGGACATGTAGAGCATGCCCTCGACGCCATTGATCTGCTCTTCGAGCGGCGTCGCCACCGTTTCGGCGATGACGGACGGGTTGGCGCCGGGATAGGTGGCGTGCACGACGACGGAAGGCGGCACGACTTCCGGATATTCCGAAATCGGCAGCGCCCTGAGGCCGATCAGGCCGGCGACGACGATGAGGACCGAAAGAACACCGGCAAACACCGGGCGGTCGACAAAGAATCTGGAGATGTTCATATCAAAGCCCTCTCCGGGGTGAACATGGAAATAAGGTCCCTCTCCGGCGGCATGGGAGGCCGCCGGCGGGTGGTATATTTTGGATTGCGGCCCATCCCCTTCTCCCCAGCGGGGAGAAGATGTCCGTCAGGACAGATGAGGGGGTGAGCGACGAAGGAGCGAACGGCTGAGCGAAAGCGAGGCCGTCCCGGCCGCACCCGCCGCCTCATCCGGCCCTTCGGGCCACCTTCTCCCCGTGGGGGAGAAGGGAATTTTTCAGTTGGTCGCGACCTTCTCTTCCATCTGGGGCGCCACGACTGCGCCCGGACGGATACGCTGCAGCCCGTTGACGACGATCTTCTCGCCGGCAGTGAGGCCGCCTTCGATCACCCGCTGGCCGTCGAACAGCGAGCCGAGCTGGATCTGCCGGTAGCTGACCTTGTTCTCGCCATCGACGACGAAGACGAACTTCTTGTCCTGATCAGTGCCGACCGCGCGGTCGTTGATGACGATCTTGTTCTCGGATTTCGGCTGCCCCATGCGGACCCGTACGAACTGGCCGGGGATCAGCTTGCCGCCGGGATTGTCGAAGACGGCGCGGACCGCAATGGTGCCGCTTGCCGCATCGACTTCGTTGTCGACGAGCTGCAGCTTGCCCTTGATCGGCGTGCCGTCATCGGCAAGCGTGCCGACTTCAACCGGGATCCGTTCGACGGCCGGCAGCGCGGCGTCGGTTGCCGGAAGCTCCGAAAGCGCCTTCGTCACCATTTCTTCGCTTGCATTGAAGCTCGCATAGATCGGGTCGACGGAGACGAGCGTCGTCAGTTCCGGCGAGGCGGAGCCAGCAGCGACAAGGTTGCCGACGGTGACCTCGATCTTGCCGATGCGGCCGGAAACCGGGGCATGCACCTGCGTGTAGTCGAGGTCGAGCTGGGCGGATTGAAGGGCCGCCTGAGCCGAACGAAGGCCCGCTTGTGCCTCGGCAAGCGTGCTCTGACGCTGATCGAGGTCGCTCTGCGAGATCGTGCGGTTGTCGGAAAGCTTGCGGCCGCGGTCGAGTTCGGTCTGCGCCAGGCCGACCTTGGCTTCGGCCGAAGCGACCTGGCCCTGCGCCTGCGCGACTGCAGCCTCATACGGAGCCGGGTCGATGGTGAAAAGCAGATCGCCCGCCTTCACCAGCGCGCCTTCGCGGAAATGCACGGACTGGATGGCACCCGCAACGCGCGGGCGGACCTGAACGCGGTCTACCGCTTCCAGGCGGCCCGAAAAGTCTTCCCAGGCCGTCACGTCACGGCTCTGGACCACGGCAACGGTGACCGGCACAGCGGGAGCCTGCGCGGGTTCCGAAGCGGCGGTCGCAGCCGTGCTCATCGGCAATTCAAAAAAGATAGCGGCCGCCGAAACAGACGCAACAACACCTATGCCGGCGCCCACCAGGGCCCAGCGTTTCTTTCTGGACGTCATTGGTACTCTCCTTCCGGCCGCTACGGCCGGCAAAACAGGTTGTCTTCAATGCAATTGCTGCTGAACGCTTAACTCTCGGAGGAAACTTTCGAACTCGCGGCTGACGTTTTCCTGCCAATTCGAAGTGCCGTCCGTTTTCCCGCCATAAATCGAAGGCCAGCCTGCCCGGGCGGGGAGGATGTGCTGGCGAACTGCGACGCCGGCCGTTTTGAGGCGGGCGCCGTAACCGACGGTCTCATCGCGCAGAGGATCGTCCTCCGCCGTAAAAATGAGAGCCGGAGCAACACCGGCGATGCGCGAACAGAGACAGGGCGCGGCGTAGGGATGGCACCCGCCGCCGCTGAGATAATGGCTCCAGCCTTCCGTCCAGCGCTGACGCATGCCGATACCATCCGCTTTCCGGATGGAGGCCGTACCCATGAACGGATCAAGAAGCGGGGAAATGAGTATCTGGCCATCGAGCGCATCGGCATAATGATCGCGCGCCTTCAGCGCTACACCGGCCGCAATATTGCCGCCAGCCTCTTCGCCGGCGACCAGGAGCAGCGAATTGCGATCGCCGATGCCCGAGGCGCGCTTGTTGGCAAGATAGGAAAAGAGGGAATAGCCGACTTCGAGCGGCTTCGGAAAGACGTTGCCGAGCGGCGCATTGTAATCAGGGATCGCAACGATCGCGCCGGCTTTCGCCATGCTCTCGGCAACAGCACTTTCCTTGATGCCAGATTGCAGGAAGGCACCGCCGTGGAAGAACAGAACGATCGGCGCCCCCTTGCCAAACTCGGCGCCCTGATAGACGCGTGCGGAAACGGGGCCAGTGGCCACCTTCTCCAGCACTATGTCTTTCACCTGCATCGCCATCGTTCCGGCTTTCATTTGGTCGGCGCAAACAGCTATGGCTTGCCATTCTACCAAAAAACATATTGTTATTCACATCGCGGAATAAGAAGGTCTATTACGATTACACTGTTCCGATTTTCGAATAATATCGCAGTGCACACTGTGGAGATCTCCAATGGACCAACTCTCGGCAATGCGCGCGTTCATACGCGTCGTGGAGACGGGCAACTTTACGCGAGCGGCCGAGACGCTCTCAATGCCCAAGGCGACAATCACCAATCTCATTCAGGGCTTGGAGGCGCATCTGCACACCAAGCTGCTCAACCGGACGACGCGACGCGTCATGGTCACGACAGACGGCGCGCTTTATTACGAACGCGCCTCTCAGATCGTCTCCGAGCTCGAAGAACTCGACGGCAGCCTTTCCAACTCGCAGAGCCTTCCGAGCGGCCGCTTACGCGTTGAAATGGCAGGTGCTTTTGCCGATACCATTGTTGTTCCGGCGCTCTGCGATTTCTACGAGAAATATCCTGAAATCCGCATCGATCTGGGCGTCAGCGACCGCAACGTCGACTACCTTGCAGAGAATGTCGACTGTGCCCTTCGCGGCGGTACGCCAGCCGATCAATCTCTGATCGCAAGGCGCGTCTCGGAGGTCGAAATGATAACCTGCGCTGCCCCGCGCTATATCGAAAAGTTCGGCATCCCGGGCCGGCCCGAGGAACTGGAAGCCGACCACTATTCGGTCAGCTATTTCCGCGCTCAAACCAACCGCGCCTTTCCCTTCGAGTTTCGCAAGGGCAACGAAGAGCTCGAAGTCAATCCGCGCTGCATCGTCGCCGTCAATGACAGCCGGACGTACGTGACGGCTGTCCTGAATGGTCTCGGTATTGCACAGATTCCACGCTTCATGATCGGCGACGCCCTTGCCAAGGGCGAGCTGGTGCCAGTCTTGCCCGAGTGGAGCCGCGAGCCGCTGCCGCTCTACGTCGTCTATCCGCCGAACCGGCACTTGAGCAACAAGGTGCGCGTTTTCGTCGACTGGCTGGTGAAGCTGCTTGCCGACGCGAAGCTCAACGAGCCCTGAAGACGGAAGCGGCCCGGAAGGCAGGGAAACCTTCGACGGGCCGCGATCGGATCAACTTTGAATTTCGAGGTCCACCGCGTCACCAGGGGAAATGGCCCGGCGGACCTTGGAGGTGGGCGGCAGGACGGAGACTTCCCGTCGCCCCTTGCCGAATAGAGATACGCCCTAATGCGAACTTTGTAAGGCGTTTGATTCTCATAGCAGTGTTCGCAAAAATGCAACAATCAAGCCCGCATCAGTCGATCACCGAGGGCTTCAGCAGGTCCTCCAGACCGACGCGGTAGAAGAGTTCGGCCCTGACGCGATCGGCAACGCCGTTGACGATCTCGGCACCGTCCTGCGACGGATCAACGTGGACGCGGAACGGACGCTTGCCGAACGGCTTGCCGACGACGTCGACGATGGCGCGGGCAACCTCTTCAGGATCGGCATCGGCAGGCTCAAGTGCTGCCAGCCCCTGCAGCGCCTTGTCCGAAACGCCCTGGTAAGGACCTTCCAGATATTCGGCAGCGCGTCCGGTATCGGCCGGAGAGCCGGAATGCGCGAAGTGGTTCGTGCCCTTGGTGAAGGCGCCGGGAACGATGATCGAGGTCTCGATGCCCCAGCGGGTCAGTTCGCTGGCATAGGAGACGGCCAGCGAGTCCATCGCGGCCTTGGCTGCGAAATACGGCGCGAGAAAGGGCGGCGTGCCGCCGCGGGTGCTGGAGGACGAGACCCAGACAATCAGGCCCCTACCCTGCTTGCGCAGCTGCGGCAGGGCCGCGCGGTTGAGGCGCTGCGTGGAGAGCACGTTGATATCGAAGAGTTCCGCATATTGCTCCGGCGTAAAGGCCTCGGCCGGGCCGAAGGACATATGACCGGCATTGTGGACGATGACGTCGAGGTGGCCGTTTTCGGCAACGATCTTTTCGACCGCCTGCTCGATCGAGACATTATCGGTGACATCCAGCTCTATGCTGCGCAGATCGGCGTTGTTTTCCTTAGCGAACGCTGCCGCATCTTCAACGGCCTTGGCATTGCGGCTTTGCGTGGCGCGGATGCCGGCATAAACGGTATGGCCTGCTTTTGCGAGGGCGCGTGCGGTCATCGCACCGAAGCCGCTCGATGCACCCGTGACGACGATAACTTGCTTGCTCATTGTGCTGCTCCTTCTTCAAATCAGATCGGTGAATATTCGGGGAGAAAGGGGAGACGGATGACCGCCTCCCGGCTGGACGTCAGATCATGCCGCCGTTGGCACGCAGCACTTGGCCGTTGATCCAGCTGCCGTCTGGACCGGCGAGGAAGGCGACCGCGGCGGCGATGTCTTCCGGCGTGCCGAGACGCTCCAGCGGGTTCATCTTCGCCATACGGCCGATCAGTTCCTCGGACTTGCCGCTGAGGAAGAGGTCTGTGGCGGTTGGGCCGGGGGCGATTGCGTTGACGGTGATATTCCGGCCGCGCATTTCCTTCGACATGATCGCCGTCAGCGTCTCCACGGCAGCCTTGGTAGCGGCATAGACGCCATAGGTCTCGAGCTTGAGGCCGACGACACTCGTCGAGAAATTGATGATCCGGCCACCATCACGAAGGCGCTTGGCGGCTTGGCGCAGCGTATTGAAGGTACCCTTCAGGTTGACGCTGATGTGACGGTCGAAATGGGCATCGTCCGCGTCGGCGATCGGCGAAAGCATCATGATGCCGGCATTGTTGACGAGCACATCCACGCCGCCAAACGCTGCTTCTGCGGCATCGAACATGCGGCGCACGGCTTCCGCGTCGCTGACGTCGGCTTTCGCCGTCAGAGCCTTGCCGCCGGACTGCTCGATCTTCCGAGCCAATTCTTCCGCGGGAGCGGCATTTCCGGAGTAGTTGATGACGACGGTAAAGCCGTCCTGGGCGAGACGCTCGGCGACAGCCGCCCCGATGCCGCGGGAAGCGCCGGTGACAAGAGCAACCTTATCGTTATTGTTAGCCATTTTCTTTCTCCTTCAGTCATTTGCGCCGCAGCGCGTTCCTATGAGAAGAAGATGCCCCTTTTCACTTTGCGGATAATCATGCATTCTTCGGCATCACTATGCGGAAATGACGAACAAATACGATGGACAGGTTCGATGCCATGCGGGTTTTCTCCCGCGTTGTGGAGAGGCGCAGCTTCACCCTTGCAGCCGAAGATATAGGATTGCCGCGCTCGACGGTAACCGACGCCGTGAAACAGCTGGAAGCCCGGCTTGGCGTTCGCCTGCTTCAGCGCACCACGCGCCATGTCAGCCCGACTCTCGACGGGGAAGCCTATTACCAGCGCTGCCTGTCGATCCTCGCCGACATCGAGGATGCCGAAGGCGCCTTTGCCGGCGCCAAGCCGAAAGGCACGCTTCGGGTGGACGTGCACGGCACGCTTGCCCGGCATTTCGTCCTGCCAAGCCTGCCGTCATTTCTGGAGACGTACCCGGATATCGAATTCTACATGAGCGAAGGCGACCGGCTGGTCGACCTGGTGCGCGAGGGCATCGATTGTGTGCTGCGGGTCGGCATTCCGCAGGATAGCGACATGATCGCAAGGCGTGTGGCCATGCTGGAGGAGATCACCCTCGCCTCGCCCGCTTATCTCGAGCGCCATGGCATTCCCGAACATCCGGACAAGCTGGACGGCCACCGCATGGTCGGCTTCCGTTCGACCGCGACCGGCGGCGTAATGCCACTGGAATTCCTGGTCGACGGCAGCATCCGCAATGTCACCCTGCCCGCGACGGTCACCGTCAACGCCGCCGAGAGCTTCATGTCGGCCGCCCGCCTCGGCCTGGGCTTGATACAGGTGCCGCGCTACCACGCCGAAAAGGACCTGGCCGCTGGCACCCTTATTCATGTGCTGCCGGATTTTCCGCTGACCGAAACGCCGGTTTCGCTCCTCTATCCACGCAACCGCCAGCTCTCGCCCCGTGTTCGCGTCTTCATAGACTGGCTGGTGAAAGTCTTCGCACAGCAGCCGCCAAGTTTCGGGTAGCGGCGCCCGGCACGCGGTGATATCGGCCGAAATCAGAGAACGGGATTTGAATGACGAACACGGGCGCCATCGGAAGCGGTCCTTTGACCGGCAATGAACTTCGAAGCTTCTTCGAGCGCGATGCGATCGCCGTCGCCCGCGATCTCATCGGATGCCATCTGCTCGTCAACGGTGCGGGCGGGCGGATCACCGAGACAGAGGCTTATTTCCCGCACGACGAGGCCTCGCACAGTTTCCGCGGCCCGACGAAACGGAACGGCGCAATGTTCGGCCCGCCGGGCAACGTCTATATCTACCGTATCTACGGCATGTACTGGTGCCTGAACTTCGTCTGCACGCCCGGCTCAGCCGTGTTGATCCGCGCCCTCGAACCAGAAAGCGGGATCGCTGCGATGACCGAGCGTCGCGGTACCGATGTTCTGACCCGGCTTTGCAGCGGCCCGGGCAAGCTCTGCCAGGCGCTCGGCATCGATATCGCACTCAACGATCGGCTGCTCGATCACCCGCCTTATTCCATCTCACCCTCCGCGCCGGTTCCGATCGTCGCGGGCACAAGGATCGGGATCACGAAAAATGCCGAAGCGCCGTGGCGCTTCGGCATTCAGGGTTCGCGGTATCTGAGCAAGCCGTTCCGCTAGAGCAATTCCGGAAACGTACCAAGCGGCCTTCCGTCCGGAATGGCGCGAACGCCCGGAACCTCATTCCATGACGGCGCTGTGATCGGATGGGGCGGCGGAAGCGGCCTTGGGCTTGCGCAGCAGCAGCACCAGCGGCATCACGGCCACGGACATCAGCATCAGGAGCTTGAAGTCGTCCATATAGGCGATGATCGTCGATTGCAGCGTGACGAGCTCATTGAGCGACGCCCGGCCTGCCGCGGTGAGCGGGCTGAGCGACTGTGCAGCGGCGGCATCGAAGGCCCGGTTGAACGGCGTGACATAGGCGGCGATCGACTCGTGATTGCTCTGGGTATTCTCGACGATCAGCGCCGAGACGATCGAAATGCCCACGCTGGAGCCGATGTTGCGGGACAGGTTGTAGAGGCCCGTACCATCGCCGCGCATATGCGCTGGCAGCGTCGAAAAGGCGATCGTCGTCAACGGCACGAAGAGGAAGCCGAGACCCGCACCCTGGATGAAGCCGACGGAAACGATCGTCCATTGCGAAACGTCCGGCGTCCAGCCCGTCATGTCATACATCGCCCATGCGGTCAGGCCGAGGCCCGCCAGAAGCAGCCAGCGGGTATCGACCTTGCCGATTAGGCGGCCAACGATGAACATGCAGAGCATGGTGCCGATGCCGCGCGGGCCCATGACGATCCCGGCGGTTGTCACCGGATAACCCATCAGCGTCTGCAGATAGGGCGTCATCAGCGCCAGCGAAGCGAGATAGGTGACGCCGACCACGAAGATGAACACCATGCTGACCGCAAAGTTCTGGTCGAGAAACAATCGTGGATTCACGAAGGATTTCTCGGCCGTCAGCGTATGCACCAAGAGCAGATAGAAGGCAGCCGCGCAGACGATCGCCTCGATCATGATTTCGCAGGACGAGAACCAGTCGAGCTGCTCGCCGCGATCGAGAAACAGCTGCAGCGCGGCGATGAAGAGGCTCATCATGCCGAAGCCGAACCAGTCGAGTTTCGCCAGAGCATCCCGCTTCGTTTCCGCCACGAAGATGACAATCCCGGCAAACGCCAGCGCACCGATCGGCACGTTTATGTAGAACACCCACCGCCAGCTGATGTTGTCCGTCAGCCAACCGCCGATGACCGGGCCCAGGACCGGCCCGACCATGACCGAGACGCCGAATAAGGCCATAGCCGAGCCGCGCTCCTCGACCGTATAGATGTCGAGGAGGATACCCTGAGAGAGTGGAACGAGAGCGGCGCCGAACAGGCCCTGCAACAGGCGGAACGCAACGATTTGGTTCAGCGATTGCGCCAGTCCGCAAAGGACCGATGCCACGACGAAGCCGACGATCGCCGTCAGCAGGACGTTCTTGCGGCCGAACTTGGCAGCCAGGAAGCCCGACGGCGGCGTCATGATGGCAGCCGCGACGATATAGGAGGTCAAAACCCAATTGATCTGGTCGGCACTCGCCGCAACGCTGCCCTGCACATAGGGCAGCGCCACGTTGGCGATGGTGGTGTCCAACGCCTGCATGATAACGGCGAGAATGACGCAGGCCGTGATCGCGCCGCGATTGGCAACGGGCGCGGCCGGAGATGCTGCAGCGTTACTCATGGTCCTTGCCGCCGGAACGGCCCAACAGATTATTGACGAAATCAGGCAGCCCACGGGCGTGGCCTGTATCGACATCGACGATCGTGCTCATGCCGACGCGCAGCGGCGGCTTACCGGCAGCATCCTCGATGCTGACGCGGATCGGAATGCGCTGGACGACCTTTACCCAGTTGCCGGTGGTGTTCTGCGCCGGCAGCAGCGAGAAGCTGGAACCGGATGCCGGACTGATGCTCTCGACCTGGCCCTTCCATTCAACGCCCGGATAGGTATCGACATAGATGGCCGCCTCCTGGCCCGGCTTCACATAGGTAAGCTCGGTCTCTTTCGGGCTTGCGGCGATCCACAGATGGTTGGTGGCGACCAGCGAGAAAGCCTGCTGGGAGGCCTGCAGGTACGAGCCAACCTGCAGCGCGTTGACGTTGGTGACGATGCCATCGAACGGTGCCTTGACGACGCTGTGGTCGAGTTCGCGCTGCGCATCGTCCACCTTCGACTTGGCCTCGAGATAGAGCGGGTTCTGCTCGACCGGTTGGCCGGCGTCGCCGCCGAGCTGGGCGAGCGTGGCCGCGGCTTGCGCTTTGGCGACGGCAACCTTCTGAAGCGCGGCATCGAGGTCGTGCTTTGCCTCGTCATAAGCCGAACGCGTCGCCGCGGAACTGTTAATGAGATTCTGCTGACGGGCGAACTGCGCCTGGTAATATGGGATGTCTGCCTCCGCCTGCGTGATTTCCGCGAGCGACTGCTGATAGCTGGCCTTCAGGTTTTCGATCTGGTTGCGCTGCGCGCCGAGCTGCGCCTTTGCGCCGTCGAGCGCGATCCGGAAGCTGTCAGGCTTCAGGCTGAAGAGCACCTGCCCCGCTTTGACGGCTTCGTTCTCGTGTACGTTGATCTGGTCGACGATGCCGGAAACGTCCGTCGTCAGGCCAACCATATCGGCCTGGATATAGGCGTTGTCGGTCGACATCACCTGTCCGCCGTTCACGTAGTAATAGCCGCCGACTACGAGGGCGACAGGCAGGAGCGCGAACAGCACGGGACGTGTGAGGCTGCGCCGACGGCGGACCTTGGTACCGTCGGGCGCAGCCACGGCGGCAACCGGCGCTGGATTGGATGAAGGCGCTTCGGCTACCGTTTCTTGGGTTTCGGAGATCTTCTTGTCTTCGGTGAGGTTCTTTGCACTGGCGTCACCAACGACGCGCAGGGAGGATTTGTCAGCCATGGTTCAGCTCATTCTCGGCGACCGGTGTCGGGCACGCCTGCACTAGGTTTGACTTCATGAGATAGGATGGGCACTCAAGATATGCCAGCTATTTATAAGCATACTTATGATCTTGCAAATACGTTCTGACCGTTCGCGGAACAAGATCAGCCGCCGGAAATTCTGCGACTGCGGCCAAAATGTCGCAGGCCATAGTTAAGCATTCGCTTCTCGAGCACCAGGGCGCCGTATGCAAGCGCCGCCGCCGCGCTAGTTCTTGTTCAAACACTGATGGCGATGGGGAAATCGATGGCGTTTTTCGAGAGCATGCTGAGCCTGTTGCTGGTCGCGATCGTGTTCTTGCAGTTCTCGCGGAAATTTCTGATCCCCTATCCGACCATGCTTGCGATCGCCGGGGTCATCGTCGCCGCTGTTCCCTGGGCGCCGGAAATCGGCATCGACCCTCAGCTGGCGCTCGCCCTGTTCATTGCCCCTGTTCTCTTCGACGCGGCCTATGATCTGCCGCCGAGAACCTTGAGGCAGAACTGGCTGCCGCTCGTTTCGCTCGCCGCTATCGCGGTCATGCTGACCACGGCCGCAGTCGCCTTCGTCGGCGTGACGGTCGCGGGCCTTCCGCTCGCAGCAGCGATCGCGCTCGGTGCCATCGTCGCCCCGCCCGACGCGGCGGCCGCGACAGCGATGCTTGAAAGGTTCAACCTGCCGCGCCAAACCTACGTCGTTCTCAAAGGCGAAAGCCTGCTGAACGACGCGGTCTCGCTGCTCATCTTCAGCGCCGCAGTCGCGGCCGCCGCCAGCCCCAGTTTCTTCGCGAGCGTCCTGCCGCTGCTTGCATTTGCCGTTCCCGGCGGACTCATCTTCGGTTATCTCGCAGGCCGCGCCTACATGCTGATCGGCATCAAGCTCGCAGGCACGCTCGGCGGGACGCTGCTGGAATTCGTCGCCACCTTCGGCACCTGGATCATCGCCGAACATCTGCATCTCTCGGCGATCCTGGCGATCGTCGCTTATGCGATGGTCATTGCCCGTTACATGCCGGAGCGCCAAAGCGCCCGTCATCGCATTCACTCCTATTCCGTCTGGGAGGCAGCGGTTTTCCTTCTGAACGTCCTGGCATTCCTGCTCATGGGCCTTCAGGCCCGGCAGATATTCCTCGAAATGGAACCGGACCGGCTGACATTCGCGATAACCGTCGCCATTGCCGTCTTCATTACCGTCGTCGTCGTACGCATGCTCTGGGAACTCCTCTATAACCGCACGATGGCTCTCTTCCCGTCGCGCCATGCCACGAAGCAGGCGCCGACGCTGGCCATGAGCCTCGTTGCCGGCTGGTGCGGCATGCGCGGGCTGGTGACTCTGGCGACCGCGCTTGCTCTGCCCTTCGACTTTCCGTCCCGCGATATCATTCTGCTTGCCGCGCTCGCCGTCGTTCTCGGCACCTTGATCATACAGGGTCTTACGCTCGGCCCGCTTATCCATTTTCTCCGCTTCGAGCCCGACCATTCATGGGGGAAAGATCTGTCGCAGGCCCGCGTCGAACTGATCGAAACCGCGCTCAAGGAACTCGAAACCAAGCAGGGAAAGTCGGCAAAAATCCTGCGCGATGTCTACGCTTCGGAGCGCGAGATCGCGCGCAGTGGCGAGCATCCGCGAGAGGTGGGTGAAATGGACGAACTGCGGCGGAACATCATCGCTGCCAAGCGGGAAAAACTCGCCGAAATGCGCCGTGCCGACGCCATCGACGACGATATGTTCCACATCCTGGAGCAGGAACTCGATTGGGCCGAGCTCGCTGCGTCGTCGCCCGAGAGCGAGCAGATCGTCGAGGGTTAAGGCCTCACGCAAATCTCAAAACGGCGAGCGGTTGGCGTTTGCAATTTTCGTCCACTGGCGTCTATATTCCTATGCCAGAGGTTTGCCCGGGACGAACCTCTGCCTCTTCGAAAAACCAGGCGCGGCGACCAGCCGCGTGACGAGACAGGAAGACGAGCACGGGAAACCGGGTTCCAAATCAGCAGATATGAATCGCATCGTTACAGTGTAAGATCGGCGGTATAACGGCCGCCCAGCAGCGGGGGTTGCTATGCCTTACTCTTTTCGTAACATCCTGACATTTGTTGGCTTTGCAGCGCTTGCGCCGATCGTTGCAATGGCACAGCAAGCCCCTCCGGCTCCCCCGTCCGTCACGGTCGCCAAGCCCGTCGTCCGGGACGTGGTCGATAATGACGAATTCATCGGCCGCTTCGAGCCCGTCGACGAGGTCTCCGTGCGATCGCGCGTCGGCGGCTACCTGCAGGAGGTGCACTTCACCGACGGCTCTCTGGTCAAGAAAGGCGACCTGCTGTTCGTCATCGACCAGCGGCCGTTCATCACTGCCCTGAACCAAGCGAATGCTGCGCTGGAAGTGGCGAAATCGACGCTGACGTATGCCGATGCGCAGTACAAGCGAACGGCATCGCTCTCGACCAGCGGCAGCCAGTCGATTTCCTTGCTCGAAGAACGTCGCAGCCAATGGGATTCCGCTCAAGCCAATCTCCGAGGCGCTCAAGCAACGGCCGACCGCGCAAAGCTCGATCTGGAATATACGACGATTACCGCCCCGATCAGCGGCCGCATCGACCGCCGGCTGATTTCCGTGGGCAATCTCGTTCAGGCCGATCAATCGGTTTTGACGACCATCGTTTCACTCGACCCGATCGATTTCTATTTTGACGTCGATGAACGCCGGCTCCTGAACTTCGCGCAGACTGCGCGTGAACGCGGCAGCGAGCTTCAGCAGGGTGGCGGCGGTCTCGAAGTTAAGGTCCGCATCACGGATTCCAACGATAAGCCGTTCACAGGCAAACTCGACTTCGCCGAGAACCGGGTCGATAGCCAGACCGGCACGATGCGGGTCCGCGCCCGCTTTGACAATCCGAAATTCGTGCTTCAGCCCGGTCTCTTCGGCCGGGTGCAAGTGGAGGCGTCGAACGTCTATAGGGCCATTCTCGTGCCGGACGACGCAATCGGCTCCGACCAGAACCAGCGCGTCGTCTATGTCGTCGGCAAAGACGGCACCATTTCGACGAAACCGGTCCGAACTGGTCCGCGGCTTTACGGCTACCGCGCCATCCGCGAAGGCATGGACGGCAACGAGACGATCGTCGTCAACGGCCTGATGCGCGCCCGCCCGGGCAGCAAGGTCACGCCGCAGATGACAGAACTGCCGCAGAGCCGCGAGGATATCCCGCCGGAAGCTGCAAGCATGGAGCTGGCCCAATGAGGTTTGCGCACTTCTTCGTGGACCGGCCGATCTTCGCGTCCGTTCTCTCCATAGTTCTGCTCATTCTCGGCGGTCTCGCCTATTTCCAGCTGCCGGTGGCGCAGTTTCCCGAAATAGCACCGCCCACCATCGTCGTGCGCACCAACTATCCCGGCGCCGACGCCCAGACCGTCGCCGACACGGTCGCAACGCCGATCGAACAAGAGATCAACGGCGTCGAGAACATGCTCTACATGTCCTCCTATGCGACAGACGACGGGTCGATGTCCCTGACGATCACCTTCAAGCTCGGCACCGACCTGGATCAGGCACAGGTTCTCGTCCAAAACCGCGTAGCAATCGCCGAACCGCGGCTGCCCGAGGAGGTTCGCCGCACCGGGGTCACCACCACGAAGAGTTCGCCCGATCTTATGATGGTCGTGCACATCCTCTCTCCAAACAGCCGCTACGATCAGCTTTACGTCTCGAACTATGCCCGTAGCCGCATCCGCGATGTGCTCGTGCGCCTTGACGGCGTCGGCGATCTCACCATCTTCGGCGAGCGCGAGTATGCCCTGCGCATCTGGCTCGATCCGCAGAGGCTGGCGTCCTATAGCATGACCCCGAACGATGTGGTGGCTGCCTTGCGCGAGCAGAACGTGCAGGTTTCCGGCGGCTCGATCGGCGGCCCGCCGGCGGCCGGCACAAATGCATTCCAATACACCGTGACGACGCAGGGCCGGTTCTCCGATGCGCGGCAGTTCCGCTACGTCATCGTGAAAGCGACAGCGGACGGCCGCCTCGTACAATTGCAAGACGTTGCCCGCATCGAACTCGGCGCCAAGCAATACGTCACCAACAGCTACCTCGACGGCAAGCCGGCGGTGGCGCTCGGCATCTTCTCACGTCCAGGCACGAATGCGCTGGCTGGCGCCGCCGAAATCAAGGCGGCCATGGAACGGCTCGCCAAGGACTTTCCTCCGGGGCTGGCTTATAACATCGTCTACAATCCGACCGAGTTCATTTCGGAGTCCATATCAGAGGTCTACAAGACCATTTTCGAAGCAGCCCTGCTGGTCGCAATTGTCGTGCTGGTCTTTCTGCAATCCTGGCGCACGGCCATCATCCCCATCGTGGCGATCCCCGTGTCGCTGATCGGCACTTTCGCTTTGCTGCTCGCGTTCGGCTTCTCGCTCAACATGCTGACGCTCTTCGGGCTCGTGCTCGCCATCGGCATCGTGGTGGACGATGCGATCGTCGTCGTCGAGAACGTCGAACGAAACTTGGCCAAGGGCATGACGCCGAGGGAAGCGGCGCATGTCACCATGGACGAGGTCGGAACGGCGGTCATCGCCATTTCCCTTGTCCTCATCGCCGTCTTCGTCCCGACAACCTTCATCCCCGGCATTACCGGCCAGTTTTACCGGCAGTTCGCGGTGACGATCTCGGTCGCAACGGCGATTTCGGCGATCAACTCGCTGACATTGTCGCCAGCGATCGCCGCGCTCGTGCTGCGGCCGCACGAAGAACATGCGAAAGAGACGCGAAATCCGCTCACGCGACTGGGCCGCGGCCTCGCCAACGGCTTCAATCGCGGCTTCGACCGGATGAGCCACGGCTACTCATGGCTTGTTCGCCACATCGTTGGGACAAGGACCGCCGTGTTTTGTGCGCTGCTGGTATTTGCGGCACTGCTGGCGTCGACCTACTACATGGGCCGAATCGTCCCAAGCGGCTTTATCCCTAACATGGACCAGGGCTACGCAATCGTCGTCATTCAATTGCCCGAGGGCGCCTCGCTCAACCGAACCGACGCCGTCGTGCAGCAGGCGGCGGAAATCATCGGCAAAACGCCTGGCGTCTCTCACTCGGTGGCCTTTGCAGGCTTCAGCGGTGCCACCTTCACCAACGCGTCCAATCAAGGCGTTGTCTTCGCACCCTTTGACACGTTCGAACACAGGCTTGAGCAGGGTCTGAGCGCCGGCCGGATCATCGGTCAGCTCTACCAGAACCTGCAGGGCATCCAGGAAGCCTTCATCATTGCCATCCCGCCCCCCTCCGTCAGGGGTATTGGCAATTCCGGGGGCTTCAAAATGCAGTTGATGGACCTCGAAAGCGGCGACATGCGGCGGGTTCTGGCCCTTGCCTATCAGATGATGGGCACCGCCAACCAGACGCCGGGGCTGACAGGCGTCTTCACCACCTTCTCTGTATCCAGCCCGCAATTCTTCCTCAATATCGATCGCGACAAGGCCCGTATGCTGAACGTCCCGATCTCGAACATATTCGATACGCTCTCGATCAACCTCGGCACGTCCTATGTCAACGACTTCAATGCTTTCGGCAGGGTTTATCAGGTGCGAGCGCAGGCCGACCAGGAATTCCGCCTCGAACGGGACGATATCCTTGCCCTGAAGGTCCGTTCGGCGACCGGCGCGCTGGTGCCGCTGGGAACGCTCATCGAAGTTCAGGACAGGAGCGGGCCGGCGCTCGTCCAGCACTACAATATGTATGTCTCGGTACCGCTGCAGGGCAATCCGGCGCCGGGTGTGTCGACCGGCACCGCCCTCGATAGCATGGAGAAGATCGCAGCCTCGGTACTGCCCCCCGGAACGACGTTCAACTGGACCGAGCTCGCCTTCCAAGAGCGCGGCACCGGCAACACCGCGATCTATATCTTCGCGCTGTCGGTCATCTTCGTATTCCTGGCACTGGCCGCCCAGTATGAAAGCTGGGTGCTGCCGCTCGCCATCATCCTGATCGTGCCGCTCGCCATTCTCGCGGCCCTGCTTGGCGTCCATTTCCGCGGCATGGACAACAACATCCTGACGCAGATCGGCCTCATCGTGCTGATCGGACTTGCGGCGAAGAACGCAATCCTGATCGTGGAATTCGCGAGACAGGCGGAAGAGGGAGGCAAGACGCCGGTGGAAGCGGCGATTGAAGCCAGCCATTTGCGCCTTCGCCCCATTCTGATGACGGCATTCGCCTTCATCTTCGGCGTCGTGCCGCTGATGATCGCAACAGGCCCAGGCGCGGAGATGCGCCAGGCGCTTGGCACGGCCGTCTTCTCCGGCATGCTCGGCGTCACGCTTTTTGGCCTGTTCCTGACTCCGGTCTTTTACGTCGTGCTGCGCGCCCGCTGGCGTAAGACGGCGGTTGCGGAGCAAGCGTCTGTCGATGAACTGGACGCTGAGACTACGAAGGACGTTCGAGCGGGCGGCGCTTGAACGTGTCGCCCGACAGCAGCTTGCGCATCGGCTTTTCGATCATCTCGTAGGCGGCGACTCCCAGGAGCGTTCCCGCGCAAGTGGCCGCAACCACGGTAAGAGTATCAGGGATCCCGGCAAGTCCGGAGGCCTTGATGACAACCGACACCGCCAGCGTGTGCCAGAGGTAGATGGAGTAGGAAGCGTCGCCGAAATAGGTGAGCACCGGCACGCGGCCGATGCTGCCGTCCGCCTCCAGCGACACCATCCCGTACACCAGCGCCATCGCCAGCGGGCCGCAGATGAACTCGTCGAATTCCGCTCCGCTCAGATAGATCACCGCAAAGCCGCAGAGTGCTGCGCCGACGAAGGCGAGCCCGAGGCTGTGACCCGCGATCCAGCGGCGCAGCCACAGTTCGGCGATGAATACACCGCCCAGGAATTCCAGGATGATCGGGCGGGTGTAGGTGGCGAGCATCGGCGAGGACGGATGCCAGATCGCGCCGATGACGACGAAAAGCCCGAACGCCGCTGCGAGAAAGAGCAGCCGCCACTGGCGCGGCAGGAACAACGCACCGGCAAAAACGACATAGAAGAACATCTCGAATTGCAGCGTCCAGCCCTGAACCAGGACTGGCCAAATCTCGCCCGTGCTCGGCGAATGCACAGGAATGAAGAAGAGCGAACCCAGGACGTGGCCGGCAGCAAGCCGCAGGTTTGGAAACAGCCCTGCCAGTGCGCCGGCGATCATGATCATGGTCACGAGCCAATATGAGGGGGCGATGCGGCGGACTCGGTCGAGCAGGAAGCGCTGCGGCGTCAACGGCTTGCGCTCGCTGATCACCCACATGATGAATCCGCTGATGACGAAGAAGACATCGACGCCGGCAGCGCCGATGACGAAATGCTCGCTACTTCTCTCCGCCGCATGAAAAACGACGACGGCAAGTGCCGCGAAGGCACGCAAATACTGGATCCCGTAGAGGGTCTTCATGCATTTCCCCGTTTACTCCGCTCCCGCGGCGTAGATGCAGATGATCAGGAATTGACAGGCGAAACGGATTGATAACGTCGCAGGGCGGCCATCGCCGAACGTTGTCGCGCGCCGACAAGTTTTCCCGCGGTGAAGTAAAGAAGGAACGTACCGACGTTATAAGGTGTCAGAATATCGATTTCCACGAACGAGCGGAACAGAAGCAGCACGATGATGCCGAACAGCAGATAGGATTCATCGTTGCGCACATCCTCCAGCAGCCGGCGCAGATGCCCCCACAGCGTTGCGATGATTGTGGCGGCCAGAATGAGCACACCGGTCAGGCCGAGTTCGACTGCCGTCTCGATGTAGGTGTTATGAAAATGGAAGCCGCTTCTCGAGCCGATAAAGAATTCCTTCCATAGCCGCTCCGGCTCGGAAAAACCTTGCACCCAATAAGCCTGGTAGCCGACACCGAAGGCCGGGTGTTGCGTCGCTGCGGCAATACCCTGCTGCCACAGATAGGTACGCCCGGTCAGGGTCGAATCCTTGCCGAAAAGGCCGAGGACCGCATCGACGGCACCGAGATAGACACCCGCGACGGCGAGCACGATTGCCGCAACCCCGCCACCGACGACCAGTAGTTTACGATTATCCGGCGACAGCATGAGCACGACGCGTAAGCCAATCAGCAGGGCGACGATAGCTGCCGTCGTGATGACCGAGGTCGCGGATTGCGCGGCGTGCAGGCAATAGGCGGACATAAGGCCGGCGATGACGGAGGCTATCATCCACAGACGGCGTTCGCCGTAGATGAAGACGGCGGCATATGCGAAAATGATGCCCAGGGATGCGTAGAAGGCAAGCTGGTTCTTGGACGCGAAAGCACCGACGAAACTGTAGGTCCCGTCGATCGGGTCATATTCGTAGAAGCCGAAGAGGATCGAATAAAGGAGCACAATGGCAGTGCCTGCCACCATCCCAAGCGTCAGGGTCCGGACGTCGACCACGCGAACGGCGATCAGCGCGCAGGCCACCTGTGTCAGTAATTGGATGCTCGCCCGCATCGAGACGCTCGGGACCTGCGACCAGAAGACGGAAAGAAATGCGAAACCGGCAAAGGCAAAAATCCAGATGAACCGGCTGTAGCTGCCCAGCACCTTACGATAATCGACTGCGATGAGCGGCAACCACAACGCATAGTAAAGCAGGATCGCCGGCTGTCCGAAACGGAGCGAATAGGCGAAGCAGAAGAGCGAAAGCGCTACCGCCGGAATGGCGTAGATTTCGTTCTCAGCTGGTTTTATCAGCACCGATTTGGCGATCCGCATGCGGGTCTCCGCTATCTCATTGCGACCCCGGCGGTGACCTTGATCAGGTCGCCGGGCTGCAGTGCGGTGTTTTCCTGCACCGGAATTTCCTTCGACTGGCCGTCGACTTCCCGCACGATCGAGTAGCTGATGCTGGCACTATTGTCCGGGTCGAACCGTGCGGCATCATTCGATTGCGCCAGAGCTTCCGACATCAGCGCATCGCTGGTCGCAAGCTTCAGGTTGTGCGTATCCAGATCGCTTTCGGTGTCCTGCAGTTCCTGCGCCAGCGTGGCGTCCCAGTCGTTGCGGAGCGTAATCTCGTCCTGATTGGCCTTGTTGATGTCCTGCTTGGCCTGCAGCGAATTGGTGTCGATGTCGAGAAGAGTGGCCTCGATATCGGCTGCGCGCTGTTCGGATGCCATCTTGCGGGCGCTGAGCGCAAGCCCCTTCTCGGCAAGGTTTTCCACTTTATCGCGGTCTTCCTTGGCAAGCTCGAGCTGGCGTGTCTGCGTCTCTGTCTTCTTGGCGAGAGACTCAATTTCGGCTTGCAGCAGAGATCTCAAGTCCTCGAGCCCCTGGAGCTGCAGCGTGAGCCGCTTCTTGCGCGTCGACATCAATGCTGTTTCGCTGGCAAGCAGCGCCTTTGCCTCCGGCAGATCCTTCAGCTCCTTCGGCATGTCGATCGTCTCCTGGCCGGCGATCTCGGCCTGCAGCCGTGCCTTGCGGGCGAGCAGGCGATTCTTTTCCGTCGTGTAGACGACTGCATCACCCTTGGCGTTGATGAAATCGCGGGCAAAGCGCTGGCCGGCGTCTGCGCGGTGAAGCCCGCCGGCGAGGCTGACAGCCTTCACGACGGTGAGATTCGGTGCGAAAGGATATTCGCCCGGCTTGTCGACGTCGCCTGTCAGGAAGACGGGCCGGAATTCGGCAAGTTCGACGGATGCGGAGGGCCGGTCCTTCAGGCCGAACTGCTTCTGCAGCGCGACACCGATCTCCTGCGCGATCGCATCCGCCGTCTTTCCGGAGGCTGGGAGGTCGCCTACGAACGGAAGCGAGAGATTGCCTGCGGGGCCGACCGTATAGTCGCCGCTGACCACCGACCAGTCGCGGATCGATCCTTCCGCCGTCTGCCATTCGGCAACGCGGATGCGCAACTTGTCCATCGTGCCCAGCTTGTAGTCATCAGCCTTTGCAAAGCTAGAAGAGCCGACCAATATGCCAAACCCCGCAACGAAAGCGAGGCCAGTCATAAAGGAGTTTCCAAGCAGGTTACGGCGTAACAGGATTTCTCTCATTCAGTCTTTCCCATAAATCGGCACGGCAAGCCAAAAGCTATACCGTACGTCACTGGTGTATTTGGAAGCGGCGTTCTCAGTAGCTGCCGCGCTGCATGCAGACGGCGGGGATCGTCCGGGCAATGATCATAACGTCGCGGGTGAGCGACCAGTTTTCGACATAGTGGGTGTCGAAAGCAACGCGCGTGGCATAGGACACGTCATTACGTCCGCTGATCTGCCAAAGGCCGGTAAGCCCAGGGCGAGCCTGAAGATAGTAGACGGCGGAAGACTCATAGAGTTCCAGTTCGTCATGCACCACCGGCCGCGGCCCGACGACGCTCATTTCGCCGCGAAGGATGTTGATGAGTTGCGGCAGTTCATCAAGGCTGAGCTTGCGCAGCACGCTTCCGACAGCGGTGACCCGCGGATCGTCCTGAAGCTTGCGCGTTGAACGCCACTCTTCCATTGCCTTCGGATTGTTGCGCAGATGCTCCTGCAGAACCTTGTCGCCATCGACGACCATGGTTCGGAACTTCAGGCAACGAAACTCCTGGCCGTTGTGGCCGATACGGCGATGTCCGTAGAAAGCTGGTCCCCTGTCGGAGAGCTTTACGAGCAGCATCACCATTAGAAACACCGGGCTCAGGAAAATGAGCCCGAGCGCGGCAGCTGAGATATCGAATGCTCGCTTGATTATCCCGCCGGTCGGCGGAAAGACATTCGCATGAACCACGCCAAAGAATGGCGTACTGTCCGATCTCGTCGCAGACTTCATAGAGTTAACTCCACTTATGTTTGCCGTTTGGTCGGTATGCCAAGGCCGATAGGCTGGCGTTGACGAGTTCGGAGTGTATGGGCCGATTTTGTTTTTTTAAGCCACAATTTCATGGCGATTGTGTAACGGGCCGTTTTTGGAGCGCCGCAAGCGCTTTTTCGTTTATGAGCCATCACTTAAGTGCAGATGCAGAGCCTGCAATGTTTTCGAATAGTCTCGTTGCGCGGCACTAAAGATCTTGGTGTTTGCTTTGCGGCGCAAAAAGATTGAAGAATAACCCCTTCTGCCGATTTGCCGCCGAATTTGGTTATGCAGCCCCGGCACTACTGGGAATAGGTCAACTATATTGCCTTATTGCCGATTTTATTGCGACGCACCATGGATTTTGCGCCGCACACTCAAATCGTTTTAGATGAAAACTTTGTAATAAAAGTTGAACGCATTGACCTCTCCTGCGTTAGTCACCATGTGGAAATATGGCGCTTCGCACAAGGTGCAACGCCAAATTTTCCGCAATCTCAGGTAGGATGAGCGCAAGGAAGGAGGCCGGAGTTAATCCTTAACGAGCATTCGCCGATTTTATCCAAGGCCGGAACGAAACCTTAATCCGAATACTGTAGAAAACGAGCAACGGATAACGAAAGAATGCTTCTGTTCGGTTGAAACCACAGGCTATCTAAAATATACAAAGTAAAGGGTCCCAGGGAGGCAGCCCGAATTCAATGAATGTTCATTGAACGACCTCCTTAGGGGAGGCAGGATTATGTACGCACCTCGTGTTTTCGTCAGCATGCTCGGCGCTTTGGCGGTCTTTGCGATTGCGACCTATTACCTAAACGGTTCTCTCGTCGATACGCTGACCGACACAGCAATCAGCGCGGTACTTTTGCAGATCGGCTACTTTGGCGGCGTGCTTTTCCTCGTCTGGAAAGAAAGCAAGGCGCGTAACGCCAAGGGGACTGCGGTGATGTCGCCGGCTCGCGACGACAAGGAAACGCTTGTCGTTACGCCGTTCAAAAGTTCCGAGCCTTTCAACCAGTGAAAGCACGCTTCCGGCACGTGACGCCCCGGGCCTCGTAATATCTTTTGAAGGTCTTTTGCATTGCCGTCGAAGCGGCGACGTCCTAACTGTTGCGCGAAACAACGGAGGGTACGACGTGGTTGAGACGGCTACGGCAAGCATATGCGTAATCATTGCCGCCAAGAACGCGGCCGATACGATCGGTATGGCGATCGCTTCGGCCTTGCGGGAAAAGCAAGTGGCCGAAGTCGTCGTGATCGACGACGGATCCACCGATGGAACGGCCGATGTCGCCAGGACTGCCGATGACGGCAGCAATCGCTTGAATGTCGTCTCGTTCGAGAAGAACAGGGGTCCGTCCGCCGCCCGCAACCATGCGATCGAGGTCTCCTCCGCGCCGCTGATCAGCATTCTCGATGCCGACGACTTCTTCTTCGAAGGCCGCTTCAGCCGGATGCTTGCGGAAGACGATTGGGATCTGGTGGCCGATAACATCGCTTTCGTGGAAGCCGAGACTGTCACGCGCGCGCCGCAGCAACTCGACCATTTCCCCGATCGTCCGCTGTTTCTTGACTTGGTGAGCTTTGTCGAGGGCAATATCTCGAAGCGCGGGGTGCGGCGCGGGGAAATCGGCTTCCTGAAGCCGGTCATGCGGCGTGCGTTTCTTGATGCTTACAAGCTGCGCTATCGCGAGGAGATGCGCCTCGGCGAGGACTACGATCTCTACGTCCGCGCGCTGGCTAACGGCGCACGCTACAAGGTGATCCATAGCTGCGGGTATGGCGCCGTCGTGCGAGGCAACTCCTTGAGCGGAAGCCACCGGACGGAAGATATCCGCAGGCTCTATGAAGCGGACCAGGCGATTCTGACCAATTGCAAGCTGTCTTCAGAAGCCGCCGCAGCCGTGCGCCGGCACGAGAGCCACGTTCGCGGCAAATACGAGCTTCGCCACTTCCTCGATGTGAAGAAGCAGTCCGGCGCCGGTGCAGCCCTGGGCTATGCCCTGACCCATCCCCTGGCCATCCCCGCAATCGCCGGCGGCATCTTCATGGACAAGACGGAACGCTTCCGCAGCCCCGGCGGCGTCGACATCGCGACCAAGGGAGCCGGTGGCCTCAGATATCTTTTGCCGTCGCCTGCGGAGTAAGCCTGTCTATTTCGAAAGTTTTCCGCCGGCGAGCTGAAGCACGCTCGTGAGCAAGGCCGGATCGCGCCAGGCCCATCGTGCCAGCAGCCGGAAGTCCGGCATCCGTCGCCTGCGCACAAGGCCGGCCTGGCTCCAGAGCGCCTGTTTCCGTGCCCGGCTCTTGTAGGCCTTGATCGTTTCGATTTCCTGCGGACGCTTGGAGAAACGGCTTTCGAGCCGGTCGAGCGCCATCCAGGTTATGAACTGCTGCTTGAGGAACTCCGGCGAGGCGTTGTCGACGCCGTGGAAAATGTTGATCCCCTCCCCGCGAAGCGCACCCGCCTCCCCGCAAAGAACGATCCGCCGCGCCGCGAGCATGCAGTCGCAGAAAAACAGAACGTCTTCCGCCGCGAGCCGAAGTGCCGCGTCGAAGCGAACCTTCTCGATCAGCGGCCGGCCGATGACCATGCATGACATGTGCAGGAAGGCCCAGTTCTTCAGCATCACGCCTGCAAGGTCCGGAATCTCGAGCAGCAGCGGATGGTCGGAAAGGCGCAACGCCTTTTCGCTCCTCTCCAGATCGGCGATCCCGAAATGGTAATCGAACTCTTCGCCGCCGTGGATTGACGCCCAGTAACAGTCGGCATCGAACTTCTGCAGGGCATCATGGGCATTTTGCAGATGCGCCGGCGTCCAGAGATCATCGGAATCCAGAAAGGCTGCGAAGCGCGTAGCGGCCGGAACGTTGTCCAGGCCGGTATTGCGCGCTCCGCCCGGGCCTGCATTCAGCTGCTTGACGATCGTAATCCGCGCCCGCTGGTCTTGGGTGAGCGGCTTCAATTCGTCTTCGGCCGCATAGGGTGACTGGTCATCGACAACGATCACATCGAAGTCCTGAAAGCTCTGCGCAAAGACCGAAGCCAATGCGCGGCGAAGGATGCCGTCTTCGCGCTGGTAGAAGGGGATGATGATCGTGAAGGTCGCCATTCTTTCTCCTGAAGGACCGTCCGGTGATCGAGCACATAGAGCCGAGAGCTGCACCGAACAAGTTGCTGCAGTGCGAAATGATGAAGGTCATTCGGGCCGAAATTTGTCAAAGCCCAATAGTTTGGCCTCGAGAGAGGCATGTGCTGAAAAGGCGCACCAAGGATATCAAAAATCACATTCTCGCCGCAATTCGGGACTGCGTGGCCCCGGAAACCGCTGACATCTTTCACCAAGCGCGAAAAACTTTTCTTGCACGCGTGCTCCAGGCCCGGCCCAATCCTGCTTTATTATCATATTCCGAAATACATTGTCGTATGGGGCGTTCAGCCGCTTCTCTAAGCCGGTGCGCGACAAAACCGGCTGCCGATGCGGAGCTTCCTCGGCTGTGTCAAGACGGGACACCCGATCATTTTTGCTGCAGCGCCATATTTTCTTCCGTGAAAACACTCTAGCTTTTGGATCGCGGGCTGGAGTCTGTCTCGTTGAAACGGCCGTAAGGGGAGGTGCGGCCGAATAGGGGTGACTGATAACGTGAACGTAGACACAAACATATCCTCTCGGATCAACCTGATGCGCATCGTGCTCATTTCGGGCATCGTGTTCGTCCATATACCATTTGATCCTGCCAACACGCCGTTCAACGGAAACTACGGTTTCTTCGACTGGCTGCGGGTGTTCCTGAGCGAAGCGCTCTTCCGTGTTGGGGTTCCCTGCCTCAGCGCCATTTCCGGCTATCTGCTGTTTCGTGGCGGCATGGAGGGGTTCGATTACTTGAAGACCGTGCGAACGAAGGCGCAAACCGTTTTCCTGCCATTTCTCCTCTGGAATACGGCATTCTTCATCGCCGTGCTGGCAATGCTGAGTGTCGGCATCGGCGATGGCTACGTCATCAGTCCTTGGACAGCATCGGTCCGTGGGCTTCTCAGCCAGCTGTTCGCGCTCGAGGATTTCCCGGCAAACATCCCGCTCTATTTCCTGCGCGACCTCTTCGTCTGCATCCTGCTTTCGCCGCTGCTTGCCTGGCTCATCCGTCGCGTTCCGCTGCTGACGCTGTCGGCGCTGCTGCTTCTCGCGCTCATTCCGGAATTGTCGCTCTACATCGTGATCAAGCGCTCGATTCTCTTCAGCTTCACGTTCGGCATCTATGCAAGCCTCTACAAGCTCGACATCAAGGCGCTTGATCGCTTCGCCCCGCTCGGCGTCGCGGTTCTCTTTATCGCCTCAGCGCTGCTTGCCACTGCGATCTACACGACCGGTCCATTGATGCCCTCGTGGGTCGAACTTTCCCGCAACGCCCTGGCGATCGGCGGAGCTGCGGGTTTCTGGATGTTGTCTGCCCTGCTCATCAAAACCCGTCTGGGCCAGCGTCTTTCGAAAACCGGGAGCCTGAGCTTCTGGATCTTCTGCGCCCATTATCCGCTGCTCGTCTTTCTTTGGATGGTCTGGGGAAAGATGGGGATCGATTTCTATCCGCTCTTCTTCTGCGGCTCGCTACTGGTTCTCTTCCCGGTGCTTGCGGTTTCCAACAACCTCGTCCGCAACACCGCTCCGCGTCTCTACGCCGTACTGACCGGTGGCCGGTCGAAGAAAGGGTCTTCGCCCGCTTCGCGCCGGGAAATCCCGGCAGAATTCATTCCACAGCAAAGGTGACACATGACGGCTAAAATCGCCCATGCGCGACTGCTTTGCCAAAGCTTGACAATCGGCGCCCTGTTTCTGGGCGCCCTTCCCGCCCATGCCCAGCAGGCAACGGGCAAATCCTTCGTCGACGATTTCGACAAGATCGATCGCAGCGTCTGGTTCGTATCCGACGGCTGGAACAATGGCGCTCACCAGAACTGCACCTGGTCGAAGAACGAGGTGAAAGCTGAGGGCGGCATGCTGGGCCTAGGCTTCACGGAGGGTAAGTCCAAGGACCGGAATTATCTCTGCGGCGAGATCCAGACGAAGAAGCGCTTCAGCTACGGCACCTATGAAGCGCGGATCAAGGCGGCAACCGGCCCGGGCCTGAACTCCGCCTTCTTCACCTATATCGGCCCGGCCGACAAACAGCAGCACGATGAAATCGATTTCGAAGTGCTTGGCAAGGACACGTCGACCGTTCAGCTGAACCAGTACATCAAGGCGAAGGGCGGTAACGAAAAGCTCGTGCCGGTCGGCCAGGCTGCCGACCAGGGTTTCAACGACTATGCCTTTGTCTGGGAGCCGGCCCGGCTTCGCTATTACCTGAACGGCAAACTCGTTCAGGAGGTCACCGATCCATCCAAGATCCCTCAGAGCCCGCAGAAGATTTTCTTCAGCCTCTGGGGATCGGACACGCTGGCGAACTGGATGGGCAAGTTTGCCTACACACAACCCACGACGATGGAAATCGACCGGTTCGCCTACACGGCGCCCGGCGATAAATGCCAGTTCCAGGGTTCGATCGCCTGCACGCTCAACTGAGCGTGCAGAACCTGCCAAGACACTGCACAGCACCAACCGAACGGACTCCGGTGAATTCCGGTCTACGCAAAGGAGTATTGATGCTTAAAGTCCTCTACCTGGCGCACGACCTTGCCGATCCGGCTGTGCGCCGCCGCGTGCTGATGCTGAGGGAGGGCGGCGCGGCGGTGACGCTGGCCGGCTTCCGGCGCGGTGAGAATGCCCTCGCCGCCGTCGATGGCCTTACGCCGATCGAGCTCGGGCGGACCGCCGACAGCAGATTCGGCCAGCGCATGGCCGCCGTCGCAAAGGCCGTTGCCGGACTGCGCCGCCTGCTCAGGGGCGTCGAGCGCCCTCACGTGATTATCGGGCGCAATCTGGAATCGCTCGCCGTCGCTGACCGCGCAAGCCGGCTCTTCGGCGGCGTGCCCGTCGTTTACGAATGCCTCGACATCCATCGCCTTCTCGTGAGCGACGGTGTAGCCGGCAAGGCCATCCGCCGTGCGGAAGCCCATTTCGGACGCGACGCCAAACTGATCCTGACCAGTTCGCCGGCCTTTATCGCCAACTACTTCGTTCCGCGCTCTGCTCTCAAGGCGCCGATCATGCTTGTCGAAAACAAGGTGCTCGCGCTGGACGGGATGCCGGAAGCCAAGCCGTTCCGCTTGCCGCCGCAGGACGGCGAGCCCTGGAAGATCGGTTGGTTCGGGGCGCTCCGTTGCCGCAAGTCACTAAAACTGCTTGCCGATTTCTCCCGCTGCATGGATGGTCGCGTCAACATCGTGCTGCGCGGCCGGCCCGCCTATTCCGAGTTCGAGGATTTCGACACCTTTGTCGCCAACGAGCCCTATCTGAGCTTCGAGGGGCCGTACAAGAACCCGGAAGATCTCTCAGCGATCTACGGCGACGTCCATTCCTCCTGGGCCATCGACTTCTTCGAGGAGGGTCTCAATTCCAACTGGCTGCTTCCCAACCGGCTCTACGAAGGCTGCCTTTACGCAAGCGTGCCGATCACGCTCGCCGGCACCGAAACAGCCCGCTTCCTCTCCGCCAAGGACATTGGCCTGACGCTGCACGACGCCTCTCCTGAAAGCCTCGAGGCGCTCTTCGACGGCCTCACCGGCGAACGTTACGGCGCCCTTGCGGCGGCCGTCGCAGCCGAGGATCGCAGAAGCTGGTTCGCCGATCGCAGCGATTGCCGCGCCTTGGTCGATAACTTGTCCCGCCTTGTATCCTCCGCCGCAGAGGCGTCCACCGCTTCCTATGCTCCCGCAACCGCAGCTCAAGAGGGTTTGACTGCAATGAAGACTGATGTTTGTTCCAGCGTCGCCAGCCTTATCGTCATCCCCTGCCTGAATGAAGAAAAGCACATTGGCCCCCTGATCGAGAGACTGGGGCCGGCCCTCGATCAATTGAATGCCCGCATCGTCGTCGCCGACGGCGGCAGCACCGACGGCACCCGTGACATCGTCGCGCGGATCAGCGAAGCCGACCCCCGCGTCATCCTTCTCGACAACCCCCGCCGGATTCAAAGCGCGGCCGTCAACCTGGCGGTCAAAACCTTTGGACGCGACTACGAATACCTGATCCGGATCGACGCCCACGGCGACTATCCGGAGGATTATTGCCAGCGGCTTGTCGAAGAAGCCGAGCTGGTCCAGGCGGATTCGGTCGTCGTCGCGATGGAGACGATTGGACACGGCATTTTCCAGAAGGCAACGGCCTTCGCGCAGAACTCCAAGCTTGGCAATGGCGGCTCCAAGCACCGCGAGGGTGCCAAGGGCCATTGGGCCGATCATGGCCACCATGCGCTGATGCGCATCGCAGCCTTCGAGTCCGTCGGCGGATACGATGAGACATTTAGCCATAATGAGGACGCGGAACTGGATTACCGCCTGAAAAAGGCTGGGTTCGGTATCTGGATGACCGACAAGACGCGGATGATCTATTACCCAAGATCAACGGTCCGGACGCTTTTCCGCCAATATCTTGGCTATGGTCGGGGCCGCGCGAAGAACATCCTCAAGCACGGCAGCATGCCGAAGCTTCGTCAGATGTTGCCGCTTGCCGTAGTGCCGCTGTTTATCGGCGCGTTCCTGGCCGTGCTGAATTGGATCGCCGTCATACCATTCAGCCTCTGGGCGGTCGCCTGCGTCGGCTACGGCTTCTGGATGGCCGTCGGCCAGCGCAACCCGTACGGCCCGCTTGCCGCACTCTCGGCCATGGTGATGCATTTCGCCTGGTCGGCAGGTTTTTGGATGGAGCTTCTAAGCTTCCGCAACCGCAAGGCTTCCTGATGAAGGACCAACGCATGCAGATCGATATCGGCGTTTGCACCTATCGCCGCGCCTCATTGGATGAGGCGCTGCTTTCGCTTGCCGGTCTTGCGGTTCCCGAAAACGTAAAACTGCGCATCATCGTTGCCGACAATGACGCGACGCCGAGCGCACGAGAGCGCGTTGACGCTCTCCGCTCAAGGGTCCCGCACGTAATCGCCTATGTGCACTGCCCGGCGTCAAACATTTCGATCGCCCGCAATGCCTGTCTCGAAAACGCGACCGGCGACTTCCTGGCCTTCATCGACGATGACGAGGATGCCTCGGAAAACTGGCTTGTCGAATTGCTGAGTGCGGCTGAGAAGACGGAAGCAGACGCCGTCCTTGGACCGGTCCGCAGCGTCTACTCCCAGACGGCGCCAAGCTGGATGCGGGAAGGCGATTTTCATTCGACCCTGCCGGTCTGGGTCGGCGGCGAAATCCGCACCGGCTACACCTGCAATGTGCTGCTTCGCCTCGGCTCGCCGCATGTCAAGAACCGCCGCTTCAACCTGGCACTCGGAAAGACGGGCGGCGAAGACACCGAGTTCTTCAGCCACATGCACCGGGATGGCGGGCGCATTGCCTATGCCCCCGAAGCGCACGTCTATGAATCGGTACCGGAAAACCGGGCGGAGCTTTCGTGGCTTGCGAAGCGCCGCTTCCGCTTCGGCCAGACGCACGGCCGGCTGCTGCAGGAGAAGCACAAGGGCCTCAACCGTCTGAAGCAGATCGGTCTTGCGACGGCAAAGGCCGGTTATTGCCTCGGCGTCGCCTTCGTCTGCATCCTCGTTCCGGTCCCGCGTTATCGCTACGCGCTTCGCGGCATGATGCACCTCGGTGTCGTCAGCGGCCTGCTAGGTGTGCGCGAGATCCGCCAATACGGCGCGGCGGAGGGGACTGCATGACGAAAGCGCCGCCGGACATCAGCTTCATCATGGCTGCCTACAATGCAGCCGAAACGCTCGCGAAAGCGATCGACAGTGCGCTGGCGCAGACCGGCGTGACCGTCGAGGTCATCGTTGCTGACGACTGCTCGACCGATGAAACCGGCGAGGTGGCGCGAGGTTACGCGGATAAAAACGTCCGGCTGCTGACGCTTGAGAAGAATGGCGGGCCGGCCGTAGCACGCAATGCCGCCATAGCCACGGCGAGCGGCCGCTGGATTGCCGTGCTCGATTCCGACGACACCATCGAGCCGGGCCGGCTTGCGCGACTGATCGCCCTTGCCGAAGGCTCAGGTGCACAGATTGCGGTCGATAATCTTCGGGTGATCCGCGCCGATGGCTCGCCCCCGGAAACGATGTTTGCCGAAAGCGCTCTGGCGGCCATGCCGGAATTGACGCTGCCCGACTTCATTCGCTCCAACGCGCTTTTCGAAACGACACATAATTTTGGTTATCTGAAGCCTGTTTTCGAGCGCACCTTCATCGAGAAGCATGCGCTACGCTTCGACGAGAACCTGCGGATCGGCGAGGATTATGTTTTCCTCGCTTCGGCGCTGGCGCTCGGTGCGCGCTGCGTCATCGAGCCGATCCCCGGCTATAACTACAATATCCGCGAGGGCTCCATCTCGCGGGTGCTGGAACTCCGGCATATCGAGGCGATGGTGGAGGGAGACAGGGTCTTTCTCGGGAAACACACCCTCGATGCGGATGCCATGGCTGCACAGAAATTCCGGGCACAGAGTCTGCGACGGGCGGCGTCGTTCCTGATCCTGGTGGAAAACATCAAAAACAGATCGATCTCCGGCGCGATCAGGGTGGCATGGCGCGATCCTGCTGCCCTTCGCCACCTCAAGATGCCGATCGCCGCACGCCTCAACAGAATGGCGGCGGCATTCCGCAATCTCGCCGGACAAAAGACAGACATTCCAACGTTCGGCGGCGCACCGCGTTCGCCCAAAGGATGAGCTCATGAATCAACGAAACCTGACCCTGCACAGCGCCGTACCGAAAGCGGGCGACGATTCCGACAGCTTCATCGATATCGATCGGCTGATCGCGATCCTCTTGCGCCGCAAAGGCTCGATCGTGCTTTGCGTCGTTGCGTTCGTGGCTCTCGCTGCCGTCTATCTGTTTCTTGCGACACCCGTCTATACGTCGATGACGCAAATCCTGCTCGACGACAGCATGACCAAATATGCCGAGGATCAGCCGCCGGCCGCCAACGCCCAGCAGATGGATACGCAGATCGCCAGTGCCGTCGAAATTCTGAAATCGAGCGAACTCGCGCTGCGGGTCGTCGACTCTCAGAAGCTCGCGGATAACGACACAGTCCTCGACGCCGGCCAGTCGCCGGTCGACCTCGTGAAGTCCGGCATAAAGCTTATTGCCAGTGCCCTGACACCGGGCGGCCCGCCGGTCTCCGAAGCAGATGCCCTTAACGGCCGCCGCCAGAAAGCCGCAGCCATGCTGCAGCAGGCACTGGGGGTGGAGCGCGTTTCCCGCAGCTCCGTTATCGCGGTCTCCTATCGCTCGACCGATAGGATGCTGGCTGCAAGGATCACCAAGGCATATGCCGACGCTTATCTGAACGACCAGCTCAACGCGAATTTCGACGCAACCGAACGCGCCTCGGTCTGGTTGCAGGAACGCCTTACCGATCTCCGCAACCGTTCGCAGCAGGCGGCGCTCGACGTCGCGAATTTCAAGGCCGCGAATGGCCTGACTTCGGCAAACGGCGAGCTTATGTCTGACCAGCAGCTTGCCGACCTCAACAAGCAGCTCATCGTCGCACAGGCCGATACCGCAAGCGCCTCGGCTCGCTACAACCAGTTCAAGTCGATCGTCGATCAAGGCCCGGAAGCGGCGGTCAACAACGCCGCAATCTCCTCCGGCCAAACGGATAACTCCGTCATCCAGGACCTTCGCACGCGTTATCTGTCGGTCAGCCGCCGCGAGCAGGAGATCACCACCAACTACGGCGCCGACCATCCGCAAGCGGTGCAGCTTCGCGGTGAGAAGGAAGACCTGACACGTCAGATCTTCCAGGAACTCAAGCAGCTCACCTCCAGCTATCGCAACGAGTTTGAGGTTGCTCAATCGCGTGAACAGTCGCTGCGCGAAAACATCCGGCATCTGACCGGCAAAAATTCGGAATCGGACAAGTCGATCGTACAGCTCAACGATCTCGAGCAGCGGGCAACCGCCTTGAAGACACTCTACGAATCCTATCTCGGCCGTTACGAAGAGGCTTCGCAGCAGCAGTCCTTCCCCATCGCGAAGGCACGCGTGATTTCCGAAGCGGGTATCCCCACGTCGCCGTCGAGCCCGAAGAAAACGATGACGCTCGGTCTCGCCATCGTTCTCGGCCTGATGGCCGGCGGTGCGCTGACCGCGTTCCAGGAATTCCGCGAACGCTTCTTCCGTGTCGAGGGCGATGTGCGCAGCATCTTGGGCCTGAAGTTCCTCGGCTATCTGCCGCTGGTCGGAAAGCCGCCGCGCGAACGCAAGGTCTTCCAGCCGCGTAAGGATCCGCTCCCTCAGACCGCCGAGGCACCGGATGATGGCGCAAGCTTCGAACGCATCATGCGTATTGTTCTCGAAGCGCCCCGCTCGGTCTTTGCCGAAACGCTGCGCAATGCCAAGCTTGCGAGCGACGTCATGTTCCAGGGCAAGAGCGATCGTGTCATCGGCGTCGTCTCCGCCCTGCCCGGCGAAGGCAAGTCGACCACAGCGGCGAACTTCGCAGCCCTGCTCGCGTCCAGCGGCAAGCGCACTTTGCTGATCGACGCCGACCTTCGCAATCCAGGCCTGACGCAGATGCTGAAGTCACCGCCGCAGCAGGGTCTTGTGGAAGCAGTCCTCGGTGAGGTGCCGTGGGCAAGCGCCGTCAAGGTCGACAGTCGCACCAAGCTTGCGATCCTGCCGGTCGTCACGAACGACCACCTGATGCACACCAGCGAACTTCTTGCCTCGCAAGGCATGTTCAACCTGATGGAAAATGCCCGGAAGATGTTCGACTACATTGTAGTCGACCTTGCGCCGCTCGGCCCGGTCGTCGACGCCAAGGCCTTTGCACCGCAGGTGGATGGCTTCCTGTTCGTGACCGAATGGGGCCAGACACCGACGAGCATCGTCCGCGACATCGTGAATGCCGAACCGCAGATCAAGCAGAAGATCCTCGGCGTCATCCTCAACAAGACGGATATGGCCGAACTCGGCAAGTTCAGCAATTTCGGCGGCACGGAACGCTACCACCACAAATATGTCAGCTACTACACGGAAGAAGTTCCGCAGAAGCGCCAGGCTGCTGAGGCCTGATCAGGTCGAAAAGAGGTGAACCCGTCCCCGCCACAGGCGGGCGACGGTCAGCCTTCCGCTTTTGAATGCACGCGTATCAAGATTGAGCCGCTTCGGCTGCACCTCCGGTTCGTCACCCGGCGTATGGCCATGAACGACGAGCTTCGGTAGCAAGCTGCTGCTGTTGAAGAAGCGGTCGCGGATGAAGACGAGATCCTCGTCCGTCTGTTCGGAGAGCGTGAAGGCGGGGTCGATCCCGGCATGCACGAACAACGCGTCCTGCGTATCGACCAGGATCGGCATTGCCCGCATGAAATCGATATGCTGGCGCGGCAACGACTGCCGGATGAAGCCGTCGAGTTTCGCAGCCGTCGGAAAGATCAGCGGCAGATGCTCGGCATCGAGACCGTAGGAGCGCAGCAGCGCGTCGGCGCCCATGCGCATCCATTCGGAAAATGAAAGATTCCCGTCGATATAGTCGAGCATCATCATTTCATGATTGCCGGTCAGACAGATGCGGTCGAAATTCTCCGGCGGCGGCGACATCAGATGCGAGATCACCTGCGCCGACGAGGGACCGCGATCAATGTAGTCGCCAAGTGCGATGATGAGCTTGCGGCCCGGCAGACGCGCCGCATCCTTGACAATCGTGTGTTCGGCCATCTGCAGCAGGTCATGACGCCCGTGAATGTCCCCGATGGCATAAATAGGCATATCGCCGCAATCGAGCTGAAGGCGTTGCCGGGCAGACGATAGCATTATGGGAAACCTCTTGGCGGGTACTGACGCATGAGCCATAATCAATTCCGCGCACGGCTGAAAGCTGCTGCGGTGCGAAATGCCAGGTTTGTGAGGAGTTGAGCGTGGCCTTTCCTCTTAACCTGGTAAGAAAATTCAAACCATACTAATTTTGTAGAAAAGCCGGCCTTATCATTCCGGCGGCAATCCTCCACTCCTGTCATCTCTGAACACGAGACCGACCGATGGGAACCGTATCGCAATTTCACGACCGTACGAGGCCGGTTGCACAGCGCATCGAAAGCGAGGAAGAGGCGATCAATACGGCCCGCAGCCTTGCCGCCGCCTTTCAACAGCAAGCGAGCGAGCGGGACATCAACCGCATCCTGCCTTACCAGGAAATCGATGCGCTCTCGCAATCCGGCCTTGCCGCCCTCTCCGTCCCTGCCGAATATGAGGGGCTGGACGTCACCAATTCGCTGCTCGCCGAAATCGTTGCGATTATCGCCGAAGGCGACCCCTCGATCGGTGAATTTCTCGAAGTCCACTTTACCGTGCTCGAAGGGTTGCGGCAGCACGCGAGCGAAGAGCTGAAGCGCTTGCTTTTCGCTCGCGTACTTGCCGGCGATCGCCTTGCAGCGGCTTCATTTCCAGACACCGCAGCAACCAGCGCCAATGATCTCGGACACCGACTGAACGGTCGCAGCACATCTTCTCCTGCCGTCCTCTTCGTCGATTGGATCGCGATCCGAAGTGATCAGAGCACGCTCTACGTGCCACGCGACAGCGACGGCCTTCAACTGGTCGATGATTGGGACGGCTTTGGCCAGCGCACCAATGGCACGGCCGCGATCGTTGCCAACGAGGTGCATGTCAATGCGGATGCGATCGCTCCTGCTGCGAAAACACCCTCGGCGATCGGCGAACTGCTGCATGCCGCTGTCGATCTGGGGATCGCGCGCGCGGTTCTTTCGTCGGGTGTCAGCACCACGCAGGAAAGTGACGTCGGCAAACTGGCGATCAGCGCAGAGGCTGCATCCGCTCTTCTCGAAAGGGCCGGCCGCCAGCTCGACATGGCCCAGATCAACATCGTTGGCCAGGCTGCCGAAGATGCCTACTTCTCCGCGACCGCCGCGCGGGCCGTAGCGAGCGAACTAGCGTTGAATGCCTCAAGCCTGGTTTTCGAACTGGCCGGGAAAAATACCGCGAGCATCGGCCTCAACCTCGATCGTCACTGGCGAAACGCTCGCATCCGAGCTTTGGGAACCCCACTCGATGTCCTTCATCGCCGCGCCGCGACCCACCACTTGCGGAAGAATCGCTGATCAACTCGCGGCGGAAACCGGGACCTTTTCGTCGTCGTGGCCTTCAACTTTGCCGCCCTTTGCGACGAATTGTTCGAGCGTCATGCTGTCGAGAATATCGGCGATCGCATCCCGCACCTCGGTCATCGACCTGCGGACGTGGCAGGTTTCCGGATCCGAACAGTCGTCGCAGGCTTCGTATGCCGTACGGCTGGCGCAGCGAATGGGAGCAAGCGGGCCATCGAGCGTGCGGATGACATGACCGATGCGAATTTCCGATGCGGGCCGCGACAGCGAATATCCGCCGCCAGGCCCTTTCTTCGAGCGCAGGATGCCGACATTGCGCAGTTCCAGAAGGATCGCGTCGAGAAACTTTTTGGGGATATTGTTGCGCGCGGCGACATCGTTGATGAAGGCGGTTTCACCTGGAGCGAGACGCGCCAGATCGACCAGTGCCTTCAATCCATATTTGCCTTTTTTTGTTAACATTATCGACTGCCCTACAGGGCTCCGCGCGCCCTGCTGTCCTCTAATATGCAAATAGCGCCGAAAGCACGAATGAGCAAGAAATACCTAGGATTTATATAGCTTAAGTCCGCCTTTTTGGCTCTCCTCAAAAATCGGAGTCTTGTGTTACAACCCAAGAGTTCGTGATCGCTTCAACAAGGATTGAAAATAAGCGATGGAAACGCTTGCGAATCTTGAGTCCTTCGTGCGCAGCGCCGAACTCGGCAGCTTCTCGGCTGCGGCGCGCCGGCTGACGATTACACCGGCCGCGGTCAGCCGGAATGTCGCAACACTCGAAACCAATATCGGCGTCCGGCTTTTCCAGCGCAGCACTCGCAAACTGACATTGACGGAAGCCGGCGAGCGCTTCCTTTTTGCAATCCGCGACCACCTGGAGCGTCTGCAGGATGCGATCGCGGATATTTCCACAGATCGTGGTGAGCCTTCCGGCATCCTGAAGGTTAGCCTGAGCCCGACTTTTGGTATCGCTTATCTTTTGCCGCTGCTGCCGGACTTCATCGCGCGTTATCCTCACATCCGGCCGGAATGGACCTTCGAGAACCGTCCGGTCGATCTGATCGCGGAAGGTTATGACGCGGCGATCGGCGGCGGCTTCGAGCTGACGCCGGGCGTTATCGCCCGCACGCTTGCCCCCGCGCATCTGATCGCAGTCGCCTCCCCCTCCTACATGCAGAGCCGCACGCCACCTGCCGATCCAGCCGGCTTGGCGGGCCTCGACGGCATCGTGATGCGCTCGATGCATACCGGCCGTATTCGCCGCTGGCTGATGCGCAATGCCGCCGGCGAGGAGGTGGCGGCCGAGCTTCAGGAAAAGATCGTCGTCAACGATCCGGCTGCCATGTGCCGCGCCGCGGTGCTCGGTCTCGGCGTGACGTTGATCGCTAAACCTGACGCGCTGCCCTACCTCGACAGCGGCGAGCTCGTCCGTCTCGTTCCGCACTGGTACGCCGATGCCGGGCCAATCTCGCTTTACTACGCGACCCGTTCGCTCCTGCCCGCAAAGACCCGCGCTTTCGTGGATTTCGTTACCGAGGAGTTCCGAAAGAGAAAGTTAGCCGCCCGCTTTGCCGGCAGCCCGGATTGAGGCCTCAACGGCGCCGCGATCGTATCAGTGGTGCTGGTGCGCCTATCCGCCGCAAGCGCCATTTCAGAGCGGAATTCGCTTGGGATTCTCGATCTCGTCAACTAGCAAAACCGACGCCACGGCATCGGTCCTGTCGCGCTCGATCTCGGTATTCCAGGCAGCGAAGGCCGCGACCGTACTCGGGGCAAGGCGATTTGACTACACGCCGCGGAATAAATCCGATCCGCGAATGTCTACCATTTCCGATGGTCATATTCGCGGCCGCCGGAATACCGGGGCGTTCATCGCATGTCCCAACCTCAACCGAAAGGCACATCCCAATGCCACGACTTACCCGCCTTCTCTCCTATGCCGCAATCGCGAGCGCGGTGCTTGCGGGCCAGGCTTTCGCCCACGCGCACCTGACGTCCTCCGTACCGGCCGACAACGCTTCCGTTGCAGCACCGAGCGAGATTGACCTGATCTTCACCGAGGGGCTAAACCTCAAATTCTCAGGCATCAAGGTGACCGGGCCTGACCAGCAGGATGTCAAGCTTGGCGACAGTAAGTTGATGGACGGCGACAAGACATTGATGGTACCCATCTCCGACCCGCTGAAGCCCGGCGCTTACATCGTCGACTGGCACGTGCTTTCGACCGACGGCCACAAGACCAGCGGCTCCTACAACTTCACCGTCAAGCCGTGATCGGTCCCGGCGCCGCGCTCATCCTTTGCCGGTTTCTCTTCGACGCTGCCACGCTCTTGCTGTGGGGCACCAGTGTCTATTTGTGCACGCTCGTGCCGAGCGGTTTGCGGTCGAACGTTTGGGCGCGCCTTTATCCATTCCGAACAACCGCTATCGTGTGCGTGACGATCGCGACCGCCGCCACACTTCCGTTGCGTGCCGCCACGATCGGAGAAGGCTGGCAGGACGCGATCAGCTTCGAGATGCTGGCCAGCGTCGCATCGGAGACGACCGTCGGAACCGCTTGGGTGTGCCAGGTGGTCGCTACTTTGCTGCTTCTTGCCACGGGCGCCCTGCCGCCTCGCCACCGACTTTCTGCAACTGCAGCGACGTGCGCCTTGCTCCTCTGCAGTCAAGCGGTGACGGGGCATGCTGCCATGAACGAAGGCTGGCTGCGAACCCTTCATCAGGCAAATGACATCGTCCACATACTTGCCGGAGGAGCCTGGCTCGGCGCGCTGCTGCCTTTGCTCATCATCCTGCGGCCGTCGGCCGACCCTTCAAAGAGACAAGAGGCCAGAACGGCGCTCATCCGCTTCTCGACAGCCGGGCATGTCGCCGTGACTATCGTCGTCCTCTCGGGGGTCGCCAACATGCTTCTAATTCTTGGCCGCCTACCCACTGACTGGACCATCGACTATCAGCGGCTGCTGGCAATCAAAATCGGGCTGGTCGCCATGATGACGCTGACGGCGATTTTGAACCGCTACGTGTTCGTGCCTCGATTGGCACGCAGATCCCGTTCCACTTCGGCATTAACCGTCGGGACCGCAGCCGAGATTATCCTCGGACTGTTCGTCATCGGCCTCGTCGCGTGGTTCGGCATGCTTGAGCCATATCCGTAACTCAGCCCGCGTCGGCCAAAATTGTTCCGGTTAAAGCTTTCATGTATATTAGCAACTTGTCCGCCTCCGCATTCCTTGACTGAACTTGCCCAGGCGGCTTGGCGATCCCCGACCGAGGGTTCCGGCATGGTTGCACATCGTCGAATGACGAGCCTAGTGAGCACCCTGCTGTTGGCGCTGTGCTGTCTTGCAGCAGGCGGGTGGCGGGTGATGGCCACGGAGCCAGCGGCTCCGGTCCAGGATGTGGTGCGCCGCAGTGAGTTCGAACGGCAACTGATTAGCCGAAGATACACCTACGAGCTTTTGGATGCCGCGCTGGAACGCAGCGTTGCCCGCTACGGGCCGTACCGAGTCGAACCTGCCATGACGGAGCTGAGCACCGCCAGGCTCAGGCGCGAGGCCGTGAAAGGTGATCTGATCAATCTCGTGGTCCTCGAACCGCTGAACGAGGACTTGATCCCGATCGATATCCCGCTGGACAAGGGTCTTTTTGGCTATCGCATCGCCTCTATCCGCGCCAGCGATCAGGGCCGGGTGGCAAAGGTGCGAGATATCGCCGACCTCAGGCAATTACGGATCGGGGCGTCAGGCGAGACGACGGCGGCGATATTTCGCCACAACGGCATGGAGGTCGTGACTGCCACAGATCCCAAGTTGCTGATGCTAATGCTGGAACGCGGACGCTTCGACCTGATTCCACGCGGTGCAACCGTGGTTGCTGCAATACATGATGAAGATGCAAAGGCTTACCCGAACCTGGCGACCGACCAGCATCTGCTCATACACTTCCCTTACGCGCAGTACGCCTATGTTTCGAAGTCCGCACCGCGCTTGGCGGAACGAATCCGCTACGGGCTACAGGAAATGCAAAAGGATGGCAGCTTTGACCGTTATTTCGAAAAGTACTTTGCCCGGACGATTGCCGAGTTTCGCTTCTCACAGCGAACGGTCATCGAGCTCGAGAACCCTTCCCTGCCGGGCTGGGCAAAGATTCCTCGCCTTGAGTGGCGCTCAAGTGATAGCGTACAAAATCGTTGACGTGGACGATCATCTTCATCGGTTACAGCAAGGGAAACAGGGCCATACTGTCAGAGGCCGGACTGATCCCGGCCCAGCGGCGGTCGTTACTCGGCGTGCGAGGGAAGAATGCGGCTATCTTCAGTCTGCCACCGTTGGAACCAGGGGCACTAAGCGCGCCACGAAATAGCGTTTGACCTTTTGGGCGTCGGCGATTGAGCCGCTGGAGCGAAGGATGGTGAGCGCTTGAAACGGTATTCGGGTGTCCTCGGAGCACTTGCAGCCCATACGCGCGGACGTTTGGCGGTGCCCGCCAGCATACGCCACAGCCTGGGGCTGCGCCTTCTGATCAGCGTCCTCCTCTTTAGCGTGTCCATCACGCTCATCTTGACGCTGCTTCAGCTCTATATCGATTACCGGCGCGATGTTTCGGCCCTCGAGTCACGGCTTGAGCAGATCAGCAATAGCTATCTCGGCAGCCTGGCTGAAAGTCTCTGGACCTTGGACCAAACGCAGCTGCGGCTGCAACTCACCGGAATTCTCCAGCTTCCTGATATCAGCGCCGTGGAGGTCCGCGAGACTACCGCGACCGGAAATCCGTTTACCGTGCAGGTTGGAGCGAAATCATCCGATTCATCCGTCATCGCACAGGAATATCCGCTACGCCGCAATGTGGAGGGACAGGAGAAAACGATCGGCACACTTCATATCGAAGCCACGCTTGCCGGCATATATCGTATGCTGCTGAATAGAGCATGGACAATCTTCCTTGGGCAGGCAGCAACAATATTACTGCTATCATTGTTCATCATTTACATTTTTCATTATCTCATCACGCGTCATCTGTTTGCTATCGCGAACTTTGTTAGCACCTACTGCATCAGTGATCCGCCGCCGCATTTACGGCTGCGGCGGCGTCCCCCTCGGCACGAGGACGAACTGGAGCGGCTGGTGACCGCCTTCAATCTGCTGTCCGACGACCTTCAGACAGCCTATCACGGTCTTTGTAATGCCAATGTTCAGCTTGCCCGAGACGTTGCAGTCCGCAGCGAAATAGAGGCCGTCCTGCGGGAGAGGGAGGCCCGTATCCGGCGCTTGGTCGAAGCCAATATCATCGGCATTTTCATCTGGGACTTCGAAGGCCGGATAATCGAGGCCAATGACGCCTTTCTCCAGATTGTGGGCTACCAGCGTGAAGATCTTGTCGCCGGGCGCTTGAGCTGGGCCGACTTGACACCGCCGGACTGGCACGGGCGCGATGTCCAGTGGTTACAAGAGCACAAACTGACCGGAAGCCGGCCACCGATCGAGAAGGAGTACTTTCGAAAGGACGGCAGCCGCGTGCCGGTGATGATCGGCGCGGCAACCTTTGAAGAAAGCGATAATCAAGGCGTCGCCTTCGTGATTGATCTGACGGAGCGCAAGCAGGCGGAAGAGGCGCTGCGTGAGAGCGAGGAGCAATGGAGAGCGGTCTTCGAGAACAATCCGACGATGTACTTCATGATCGACGACACAGGCACCATCCTGTCCGTCAATCCCTTTGGCGCAGAACAGCTTGGATACACCGTCGACGAATTGATCGGCCGCCCCGTACGGGACATCTTCCACGAGGAAGACCGGGACGCCGTCCAGAGGAATGCGGCCGCTTGTCTCGAACATCTTGGCCGGGCCATGAGCTGGGAACTGCGCAAGATCCGCAAGGACGGCTCGATGCTCTGCGTCCGCGAGACGGCCCGGGCGATGGTGGTGAAGAAGCGCACCGTGCTCCTGATCGTCTGTGAGGACATCACCGAACGCAAACGCGCCGAAGAGGCGGCCCGGCGGAGTGAAGAAGAGCTTCGTCAGGTCATCGAGACTGTGCCCGCTATGGTTTGGACCGCCTTGCCCGATGGCCACGTCGATTTCATCAATCGGCGGTGGCGGGAGTTCACAGGCTTGTCCCTCGATGAAACCCTGGGATGGAGCTGGGAAGCAGAAGCCCCATTTCACCCGGAAGACATCGAAGCTTACCTCGCAAACTGGCATGCATCTCTGGCCACGGGCCAGCCTTTCGAAGCCGAGATGCGCATCCGCCGCGCGGCTGATGGCGAATATCGCTTGCTGTTTGAAAGCGCCGTGCCACTCAGGGATGAAGGGGGCAATATCCTTAAATGGTACGGATTCCTCGTCGACATCGAAGACCGCAGGCGGACCGAGGAGGCATTGCAGAAGGCGCAGGCGGAACTCGCGCATGTAGCGCGGGTGACGACGATGGGAGCGCTGACCTCGTCCATCGCGCACGAGGTCAACCAGCCGCTGGGAGCCATCGTCACCAATGCCAATGCGGCCCTACGCTGGCTTGCCAGCCAGCCCTCCAACATCGGCGAAGCCAGGGAAGCGCTTGGGCGCATCGTCCGGGACGGTCACCGCGCCGGCGAGGTGATCGGGCGGGTGCGCTCGCTGCTCAGGAAGACGGAAACAGCCACGACGCGCGTGGAACTGAATGCCCTCATCGAGGATACGGTAGGTCTGCTTCAAGGCGAACTGCGCCGCCAGCGCATCCTGCTGCACACCGAGCTGGCGGAAGACTTGCCGCCGGTGGCGGGGGATCGCGTGCAGTTGCAGCAGGTGATCCTCAACCTGATGATGAACGGCATCGAGGCAATGAGCGGGGTGACGGACCGGCCGCGCGAGCTGCTGATCACCTCCCGGCTTGAGGCATCCGCGGCGGTGCTCGTCGCCGTCAGGGATACCGGCACCGGGCTCGACCCGCAAAGTGCGGAGCTGTTCGTGCCGTTTTACACGACGAAGGCGGAGGGACTTGGACTTGGCCTGTCGATCTGCCGGCTGATCATAGAGGCCCATGGAGGGCGGTTGTGGGCAAGCGCGAATGAGCCTCACGGGGCGGTATTTCAGTTCACCCTGCCTTCGGAACGGGAGGAGTTCAGCAGCTGACGACAGCTTGCTGAAGGCGCTTTATTCGTCGGAGCATGGCCGGGCTGTACGACTGGGGTGCCTTCCTCTCAAGTCATAAATCGATCTCTCCGTCGTCGCTACCAGGCGGCAGCGCGGAACGGATGCAATCAAGGAGATCCTGCTCGCCAAAGGGTTTTGTCAGATAGCCGACGATACCCGGGCCGAACCCCCGCGCGCGCGCATTTTCGTCCGGATAGGCGGTAATCAGAACGGTCGGAATATTCTTGCCCAGCGCAACGAGGTGGCGGTGCAGATCAAGCCCGCTCAGTCCGGGCATATGGATATCCGTGACCAGACAAGCGGTGCGATTGAGATCGGGAAACCTCAGAAAATCGTCCGCGGATGAAAAGGCCTCGGCGTCAAATCCCAGCGATCTCATGAGTCCTTCGATAGCCTCGCGCATCGACACGTCGTCATCGACGATCGCAATCAGAGGCTTGACGGTTGGCACTGCCGCCTCCCCAAAATTCGCCGTTTGGTGTTGTGAAGCATTCTAGCGTTGTAGCGTCTGCGACAACATACAACAGCGTGCAGTGACGACAAAGTCATCGGAGCCTATACGATGGTATAGGTTGTTTAACGCCGGCACCATCACAACGAGGAGGCGCAAAGCGGCTGACCCGGCGGACTGGTCACATCGCATTTGCCCTTGTGGCTTAAGTAATTAGGGGGCATTCTAGCGTGCCGGAACTCGGGAGGGAGAGAGGGGGAGTGTTCTGTTCACCTTGGCGTTATAGCGTTTCGAGTCCGCCTCGGCCTGCTGCCATAATGGGCGCAGATAGCGCGCGACGAGAGCTCGCTCAGCTTTGGGAGCGCTCACGATGACCGAGGCGCCAGCAACCGTTATTGTCATCGATGACGATCCGGCGATCCGCGAGGCGCTCGGCAGTCTCCTTCGATCCGTCGGTTTTGACGTGAAGCTCCTCGCCTCGGTGGGCGATTTCCTCAATTCTGGGCGGCCAGCCGGGCCGACCTGCCTCGTGCTTGATGTCCGGCTACCAGGGCAAAGCGGCCTTGATTTTCAACGGCAGCTGTCGCAGGCGAACATGCAGCTCCCGATCGTCTTCATCACTGGGCATGGCGACATTCCGATGTCCGTCCAGGCAATGAAGGAGGGCGCGATCGAGTTCCTGACGAAACCGTTCCGCGATCAGGATTTGCTCGATGCCGTTTACGTCGGCCTGGCGCGCGACCGCGTATGGCTTGAAAATGAAAAGGCACTGGAGACGTTGCGCGTGCGGTTCGATAGCTTGACCCCGCGAGAGCGCGAGGTAATGGCTCTGGTAGTAACCGGCCGGCTCAACAAGCAGATCGCCGGAGATCTGGGCGTTAGCGAGATTACCGTGAAGGTTCACCGCAGCCAGGTCATGCAGAAGATGCGTGCTGCCTCCCTGCCGGAGCTCGCCCGCATGGCGGACAAGCTGAAGCTGCCGCTTGGAGAGCCGCCGAGGCACGTATAAAGGCTCTAGGGCCAAGAAAAGCCCAAGCCGGTACTATCCGTTTTCAGCCTCGCGAAGGTTTCACCGCAGCGTGCCCAGTTCCTGGACGAGTCTCCTGCCGCATCCGAAGGTATGACGAGACAAGACGACTGTATAATTCTCTTTCGTCACGCCTGGCACTAGACTTTTTCCAGCCTCAAGAGAGGCGGGTAGCAAGCTCTTCTCTCCTGCTACCAATGAGCTTCGGCATCCCCTCCCGAAGCTTCGCGGGTCCCAGGATCCCGCAAGACCGCCCAGCCGCCCTGGGCGGTCTTCCCGAAGCGACGAGGACCAAGGGGGAGATTTTCCCCGACCGCTCTAGCCGACCCGAACGGGAAAGCGCTGCAGAACTTTTTGTTACGCCCGACGTTCCACGGAGCACTCAAAAATGACGCGCCATCAGCATAGGGATCAGAAGTCGCAATCCCTCAGCCTCGCCTTCCCGCTCGGCATGTATCTGATTTCGCTATTTGCCATCGCGATCTATCTTGCTTTCGTCACACCGCATGGCCCGTTTGGTGGCGAGTTTTCACCGGGCCACAGACCACAGGAGCTTTTCGGAGATACCCCCTCTGCGCCCATCGAAGCGGCCTCGAATGCTCAATGGTAACGGCATCCAGCGGTCGGCCCATGCCGGCCGGCCAACTCATTGCCTCATGAAGCCACGTCCGGCAGCTCCTGCCGTCAATATCGGGTAATGGGCGCCTCATTTTCGACTCCAATTCACAAAAGACAGGCATAAGGAGCGACTTTCGTCGTCGCTGAAGGATGCATGGCATGATATTCGACTACAACATGGCAGGACTCGACTTGTCCTCCGATCCGGCATTTTACACGCTGATGGCCGAGAGCTTTGAACGCCGCGTAGGACGACCTCTGACACCCGAGGGCCAAGGTGCCGAGTGGCTGTACAACCAGTCTCCGGCTGTGGTTCTTGCCCACAATAGTGAAGCCGATCCGCGTTTCATCTATGCAAACCGCGCCGCCCAGGCCTGCTTTGGATATACATGGGCGGAGTTCATTACCTTGCCGTCCCGTCTTTCGGCTGAAGCGCCGGATCGGGCCGAGCGCGAAAGATTGCTCAATGCCGTGACAGTCAACGGTTTTATTGCCGACTACCGTGGCCTTCGTATTGCCAAATCAGGCCGCCGTTTCTGGATCGAAAATGCCATTGTCTGGGAACTCATCGATCGGCAGGGACGGCGCCTCGGCCAGGCCGCGACGTTCGATACCTGGAAAGATGTCAGCGTCGAGTAAAGCGCCGGGCCGGGCTGGCATGCAGCTCGTGTCTGATCCTAGAGCCAGTTGATGCGCTTCAGCATCCACAGTGTCACGACCGCCATGATCGTCACGAATGCAACGATGATCACAAAGGCCCATGTGTCGTTGACGCCGGGAATGCCACCAACATTCATGCCGAAAAGGCCGGCAATCACGCTCGGCGGCAACAGCAGGGCCGCAAGCGCAGCCAGGCGGTTGGAGTTACGGGCGATGCGTTCGCTGATAACGGTCGAAAGGTCGTCGTGCAGGATACTCGTGCGATCGCGTATCGCATCGAGATATTCGATGAAGCGCATCAGCTTGTCGATGACCTCGCGCATGCGAAGCTTGTCGCGCTCGGCCAACCAGGGTGCGTCGTCATGCTCTATCCGATTGAGCGCATCGCGCTGGGGCGCAAGATAGCGGCGAAGTTGCACGGCGCGCCGACGCAGCAGCTTGAGGCGCTCGCGCACCTGGCTCGCCTCACCGTGAAATATCATCTCGTCGAGTTCGTCCACTTCCTCGTCCATGGCGTCGAGCACGGCTTCGAGATCGCGCACCAGTTTGTCGCCGATCAGGGCAAGCAGGTCGCCGGTACGCTGGGGGCCTTTGTTCTTCTCCAGCGACAAACGGATGTCGCGGAGTGCGGTAATGTAATGACCGCTGTCGCGCAGCGAGACGATGCGATTTGTGTCGACCCAAAGATGCAGGGGCACAAGGTCGATATCCGCCGGTGCCTCCTTCGCGTCCTCCGGCGACGTGGCGCACACGCCGCGCAGGATAATCAACAGTCCATCGTCGACAGGTTCGACGCGAGGGCGGGACTCTTCTTCCAGAAGCGCCTCGACCACAAACGGATCGAGGGCGCTTTTGTGCGTAATCCAGGAAGCGGCGGCGGGGTGATCGCGCTCCAGATGAAGCCAGAGGACGCCTTCTTCCGGCCTCCAAGCGCAGAGCTGCGCCATGTCCAGTTGCCTGCACCCACCTTGTCCGTCAAGCAGCAGGGCAAAGCGCAATCCAGGTTCGGCACCATAGCTGACACTCGCAGTCTTCAATGCTTCCATTGTGCCTCAACACATTCAAATGGTGACAAAAATGCAGGCAGCACAATGCGTGGCGCTTATACAATTCACTCTATCAGCTTGGGTTAAAGCTGCAAGGCAAGCCGATTAGCCATCTCGCTTGCCGATACTGTCGCAACGACTGCTGAATAAGCAGCGCTTGCAACCGGCAGCGAATGGCTATTCAGCCGGCGATGCCGGCGTGAATACGTCAACATCCGGTGTTCACCTCGACCTGCCGACGAGTTCAGCATAATCCGAGAAGGTGAACCGTTTCGCCCGCTGAGCATCTTGGCCGGCGAGCAGGAGGACGCGGATCGGAAACAGCGCCGCCGCACGGTTGGCATCGGATAGTTCGCGCTTGCCGTCCTCCGCGATCGCTCTCTCCGTCGCTTCCAAGGCGGCATTGAGGTCCTGGCGACTAATCAGGCCCTTGTCGACAATGACATCCGCCATGGCTGCGATTGCCATGACGAGGCCTTCGAGTTGAAGATTGGCCGTGTTCAAAGTGTGCTCCTGTGTAAATTGTACGCCACACCTATGGTTCGCCTCTGCCCAACGACGGACGTTTCCTGAAGCTGTATCGGTCAAGCTTTGATGGGCGTGCAATGGCGACGCTCACTCACGATTTCGAGGCATGCTCCGGTTTGCCTTTACGTTTGGTCGACGCCATGTCGTGCAGCTCCTTCTCGCTCATGGACTCAGCCATGCCCTTTGAAGCGCCCTTCAGCTCGCTCTTTTTTATGTCTCCACGCTTGGCGGCGAGAGCAGCGCCCGCAGCCTTCTGCTGTGATTTCGATTTCGCCGGCATAGGAAATACTCCCCTGTTTTCTACGAGGGCTGAACCATTCTTACGGGCAAAATGTTCCAGCTGCCTGGCGACACCGGGAGCTTCCTTCACGCATCCTTTGTTACAGCCAGCCGCCGGTAAACCCGGCCCTGCGCAATCCGCGGACGATGGGTTCGCAATTGCGCATCAGATTCCAGAGGAAGCCAGTGCGGTAGTTTTCGATCATGAGCGCCACCGGCCCCTGATCGATTCCGAAATGATAGGGGCTGATCCACCACCCTGTCGGACTGCTCGCATCCTTGAAGGTCTGATTGAAGGATGGCTTGAACCCGTAAAGCCGCTTCATCCCCAGACTCATGCCCGCGAAATTGCGGACGGTTGGAATGACGATCTCGGGCGCAAAAGGCAGCGATGCCACGACGACCCAGGGCGCTACTGTCCCGTCGTCAGGGCCAAACGGTGCGCCGCGCGCGATGTAATCGAAGAACTCGCGGCGCAATCCGCCAGTTTCTAGAGTCCGCCAGCCGGGGCCGTCGCACGCAGTAAATCCCCAGCAGTGTTCGCCATATCCTTCGAATTCCATCGGATTTCGGATCGCATATTCCTGCTGCACGAAGGTGGCCTGGCGGCTGTTCTGAAAATAGTCGCTGTCGTGCTCTTCCATGAATTCGTCGCGGATGTCGCGGAAATCGATCCACATATGCGAAAGCTGATGCGTAAAGAGCGGACCGGAATAGAGCAGTTCACGCCCGAAGATGTTACGCCACTCGTAGCTCTCCCTATAGGCCGCATAGCTTTCCGGCGGCAGCGGATAGGTCGGCGATCCAAGCCCCAGTATGTAGAGAAGCAGGCCCTCGTCATAGCCACGCCAGCGATAGGGAATGAAGCCGTTCTCCGGTCGCCAGCCATGCGTCAGCGTCGCACCATGGTCACGCGCCCAGTTCCAGTCTGCCCGTTCGTAGAGCGAGGCAGCAAGATGCCTGACTTTCACCTCGTCCTCGGTATCCCCATCGAAATAGGTAGCGGCCGTCAAAGCGCCGGCAAACAGAAAGGCCGAGTCGATCGTCGACAATTCGCACTGCCAGACCCGCCGCCCCGTCTCGATGTCGAGGAAATGGTAGAAGAAGCCCTTGTAACCGGAGGCGTCAGGTTCCGGTCCCTGATGGCAATGCATCAGGAATTCCAACCGACGCCGGGCGATCTTGACGGCAAACTCGCGAATGATGACGCCGCGTTCCACGACGACGGGAATGGTGGCAAGCGCCATACCGATCGCAGCGATGCTCGCCGGCGCACCGTCCTGCGTCTTGTCGCGCACCAGCCCATTGTCCGGATTGGTGCATTGCAGGTAGTACAGCAGGGTCATTAACTGCAATCGCGCCAAGTCCTGGTCGCTCGGCGCGGACTCCATATGTGGCGCGATGGGGGGTATCTCGATCATGACTTCACCCATTCCACAGCTTCGCGATCCATTTTGCCTTCACACAGCTAGTCACCGTGCCAACACGCAAATGACGGCCTGAGCGTCGTCAGGCGTGACTTGCGTATCAGCACTGGTTTCATCGCAACTCAGCCTAGCCGCCCCCTCAGCAGCCGACTGGGCGGCTCACGTGTTGTCGCCTTCCGTCGACGTCCCTCGCGGGCTGGCTGACTGTCCTCGGACACCCCATTTCCAGCCGCTGATCTCAGGCATGTCATCGCCGTGCTCCTGGATGTACTGCCGATGCTCGATCAGCTTGTCGCGGATCGCCTGCTTGAAGTAGGCCGCGCGAGCGCCGAGTTGCGGCAGCCGATCAATGACGTCTTCGACGAGATGGAAGCGATCGAGCTGGTTCAGAACGACCATGTCGAACGGCGTCGTGGTCGTTCCCTCCTCCTTGTATCCTCGAACATGCAGATTGTCGTGGTTGGTGCGACGGTAGGTCAGACGGTGAATAAGCCAGGGATATCCATGGAACGCGAAGATGATCGGCTTGTCCTTGGTAAACAGCGCGTCGAAATCGCGATCGGAAAGCCCATGCGGGTGCTCGCTTGACGGCTGCAGCTTCATGAGATTGACGATATTGATCACGCGCACCTTCAGCTCCGGAATATGTTCGCGGATCAATTGCACGGCCGCCAGCGTCTCCAGCGTCGGCACGTCGCCACAGCACGCCATGACGACGTCCGGCTCCGAACCTCGATCGTTGCTGGCCCACTCCCAAATGCCGAGGCCTTGGGCACAGTGCTTGATCGCCTCATCCATGGTCAGCCATTGCGGAGCCGGCTGCTTGCCGGCCACGACGACATTCACATAGTTGCGGCTTCGCAGGCAGTGGTCGGTGACCGAAAGCAGTGTATTCGCATCCGGCGGCAGATAGACGCGGATCACCTCGGCTTTCTTGTTGACGACGTGATCGATGAAGCCCGGGTCCTGGTGGCTGAAGCCATTGTGATCCTGCCGCCAGACATGCGAGCTCAGGAAGTAATTCAGAGAGGCGATCGACCGCCTCCAGGGAATGTGGTTGCACACCTTCAGCCATTTGGCGTGTTGGTTGAACATCGAGTCGATGATGTGGATGAAAGCCTCATAGCAGGAGAAGAAGCCGTGGCGCCCCGTCAGGAGGTAGCCTTCCAGCCAGCCCTGGCACTGATGCTCGCTCAACACTTCCATCACGCGGCCATCGGGCGACAGGTGATCGTCCTCGGGATAGATCTCCGCCATGTAGCAACGGTTGGTGACTTCCATCACGTCCTGCCAACGGTTGGAGTTGTTCTCGTCAGGGCTGAACAGCCGGAAGTTCTTGCTATCCATGTTCAGCTTCATGACATCGCGCAGGAACTTGCCCATGACGCGAGCGGATTCCGTCGTCACCGATCCGGGGCTCGGCACCGAGACGGCGTAGTCGCGGAAGTCCGGCATCTTCAGATCACGCAACACCAGGCCGCCATTTGCATGCGGGTTGTCGCTCATCCGGCGATGACCCGCCGGAGCCAAGGACGCGAATTCGGCGCGTAATCGACCGTCGCCGTCGAAGAGTTCTTCAGGCTTGTAGCTCTTCATCCACTGCTGAAGGATCTCGATGTGCTCCGGCTTGTCCATGTCGCCCATCGGGACCTGATGCGAGCGCCAATAGTCTTCACACTTCTTGCCGTCGATTTCGCTCGGGCAGGTCCACCCCTTAGGGGTGCGGAAGACGATCATGGGCCAGGCCGGACGGCCGACGTTCCCCTTGTCCCTCGCCTCCGCCCAGATCCTTTTGATCTCCGTAACGGCGGTGTCCATGGCCGCGGCCAGCTGCTGCTGCACCTTGTCCGGATCATTCCCTTCCACGAAAAGCGGCGCATATCCCATCCCCTCGAAGAACTTCTGCAGTTCGGGCTGGGGAATGCGAGCGAGGAAGCACGGGTTGGCGATCTTGTAGCCGTTGAGATGCAGGATCGGCAGCACGCATCCGTCGCGGGCGGGATTGAGGAACTTGTTGCCGTGCCATCCCGTGGCGAGCGGGCCCGTTTCGGCCTCGCCGTCGCCGACGACGCAGGCGACGATTAAATCAGGATTGTCGAAGGCCGCGCCGTAGGCGTGGCTCAGGGCATAGCCCAATTCACCGCCTTCATGGATGCTTCCAGGGGTTTCGGGAGCAACGTGGCTCGGAATCCCACCCGGGAAACTGAACTGCTTGAACAGGCGTTTCATACCCCCCACGTCCTGCCCGATATTCGGGTAGACTTCGCTGTAGGTTCCCTCCAGATAGGCATGCGCGACCAGCGACGGCCCACCATGACCAGGCCCGATCACATAGATCATGTTGAGATCGTCGCGCTTGATCACCCGGTTCAAGTGCACATAGAGCATGTTCAAGCCGGGCGACGTTCCCCAGTGGCCGAGCAGCCGCGGCTTGATATGCTCGCGCCTGAGCGACTCTTTCAGAAGCGGGTTATCGAGTAGATAAATCTGCCCCACCGAAAGATAGTTCGATGCCCGCCAATAGGCGTCCATCAAGCGGAGTTCCTCGGCCCCAAGCGGGGTGGTCGGGGCCGTCTTTGTCTGGTTGTCATCGATTGAAAGAGCGGCATTCGTCATCATCAGCCTCCCATCGAGTTTCTTTTCGCCTCAGTCTCTGTGCTGCATGCCACCACCGCTTGTGCGGTTATGCCCGTTTCCTCCACTGCCAAGCGCCATCGTCGGCAAACTCCAGGATGGCATCATAAAATGATATCTCTGCGACGTTCCCAATATGAACGCAGGCGATTCCGTCCTCTGCAAAGCGCGTAATAATCTTGCGGACTTCGTCCGACCCCACCGTAGCCGCGGTCCTCTCAAGCACAATGACGCGCGGTCTCGCTACGGATACACTCGCCATCGCGAGCAGCTGCTGCTCTCTTGGCGTCAGAAGGGTATCCCATTCTACTACCTGTTCAAATCCCCCCGCTGCGGAAATGCGCCCGAGTCCGAATTCGGTAAGCAGTCTCGAAATCCGTTCATCCAGGTTTTCAGCACCCGCGGCCGACGGAACGATCAGCTGTCGAAGCGTGCTCGGCGGAAGATAGGGCTGCTGCGGCAGGAAGCGTATCCCTGCGTTGGCGGGACGAAAGATTCTGCCCGAACCCGGATAAGCGAACCCTGCGGTGACCCTGAAAAACGCATTCTCTTGGTCTTCGCGGCCGGTCACCAGTACGCGGGCACAAGACGGAATGGCTACGGTCAGCTCCCGTAACAACGGCGCGTCATCCCGCTCTGACAATATCGTGAGCTTCTCATAAACAAGGTCCTCTCCGGTGTCGTTGATCTGAATTTCCGATCGGACATGCTGCCGGGGGTTTTCTATCGCTGCCGAGAGTGTGCTCAGCCGTGCCACGACGGCAGCAAAATTGGAGATCGAGTTGAATTGGTTGATTATCAGCGAAAAGGCGCCCACCAGCATCGCGAATGCTGCTGCGGACTGTGTAATCACCCCAAATTCGATATCACCGCGGAAAAACGCCGGCGCGACGATCAGAGCAGGGATGATCTGAATCAGCCAGTTGTAACCAGTGGTGAAGAAGCCGACATTGCGGTTCACAGATGTTATGACCCGAAAGTTCGCTACCAGATCATCAATTCGGCCTGCCAGAAAGGACTTCATGTGCCGCTCGGTGCCGGACAGCGTGATCCGTGCTGCATTTTCCCTCGCCCGGATGAGGCCGGTACGGAAGCTTGCCTCTTTATCTA
>NZ_JBNDHS010000039.1:0-54894 GCF_056755095.1 Rhizobium sp. SVR5-9E
GGACCTGGACATCGAAGTCGGCATAGTGCTGGGTCGTCGACCAGATGGAAAAGATAAGATGGTACGGATCGCACTCGGCGATCTTTCCCGCTTTTGCCCAGGCCCGGATAACCTCGGCTTTCTCGTCGACGAGTTCCTTCAGCGGCCCCTTCAATTCGTCTTCGATATGCGGGGCGCCCTGCAGCACTTCGTTGGCAAACAGCCTGCTTTCGCGGGGAAAGTCGCGGGCCATTTCCAGCTTGCGGCGGATATAGTTGCAGATTTCCGATTCCGGATCGCCATCGGCATCGAAGGCGCGCAACGGCTCCAGCCACGTATAAAGCACCCGGTCGATGAGAGCCCGGTGCATCGCCTCCTTGGTGCGGAAGTAATAAAGCAAATTCGGCTTCGACATCCCGGCCACTTCGGCGATCTGGTCGATGGTCGAGCCGCGGAAACCTCTGGCGGAAAACACATCGAGAGCCGCCTCCAGAATTTGCTCTTCCTTTTCTTCCTGAATACGTGTGCGCCGCTGGGTCTTCGCTGCTCTCGGAATTGCCATCTGGCTCTCATTTCCCCTTGGAATTCAGTTGCTTCGCCCAGACGGCTCACCCTGCCGTCATTTTGAGCAACTGCCTGCAATTTTGGCTGTATTTTTCCTGATTTTCGTCTTGAGCCCGGCGCGGGAAGCTGTAATGTTTACCAATCGGTCAAATTATCTGTCAGGTGCAAAACAAAGGCAACTGCGGATTTTCCGGCGTAACAAAACAAACAAGCGCACCGGGAATTGGCGATGGGAACAGACGGCGCATGCTCCTGGCATGACGGCGGAAAACAGGTGAGGATTTTCAGACATGGTGGCAGCGCCAGGTGAGAATATGCGCGTCAATGGGGACCGTCTCTGGGACAGTCTCATGGACATGGCGAAGATCGGCCCCGGTATTGCCGGCGGCAACAACCGCCAGACGCTGACCGACTCCGATGCCGAGGGCCGCGGCCTCTTCCGCAAATGGTGCGAAGACGCCGGCTTGACCGTCGGCGTCGACAAGATGGGGACGATGTTTGCGACGCGCCCCGGCACCGATCCCGATGCGCTGCCCGTCCATGTCGGCTCGCATCTCGATACCCAGCCGACCGGCGGCAAATTTGACGGCGTCCTCGGCGTGCTCAGTGCGCTTGAGGTCGTTCGCACGATGAACGATCTCGGCATCAGGACCAAGCATCCGATCGTCGTCACCAACTGGACCAACGAAGAAGGCGCCCGCTTCGCCCCGGCCATGCTGGCGTCCGGCGTCTTTGCCGGAGTGCATACGCTCGAATACGCCTATGGTCGCAAGGACCCGGAAGGCAAGAGCTTTGGCGACGAGCTGAAGCGCATCGGCTGGCTCGGCGACGAAGAAGTCGGCGCCCGCAAGATGCACGCCTATTTCGAATACCATATCGAGCAGGGCCCGATCCTCGAAGCGGAAGACAAGCAGATCGGCGTCGTCACGCACTGTCAGGGCCTCTGGTGGCTGGAATTCACGTTGACCGGCAGGGAGGCTCATACGGGATCGACGCCGATGAACATGCGCGTCAATGCCGGGCTTGCCATGGCGCGGATCATGGAGATGGTTCAGGCGGTTGCCATGGAGAACCAGCCAGGCGCCGTCGGCGGCGTCGGCCAGGTCTTCTTCACGCCGAACTCGCGCAACGTGCTGCCCGGTAAGGTCGTCTTCACCGTCGACATCCGCTCGCCGGACAAGGAAAAGCTCGACCGCATGCGGGCCAAGATCGAGGCCGAAGCGCCGAAGATCACCGATGCGCTGGGTGTTGGATGCTCGATCGAGGCGATCGGCCATTTCGCGCCAGTGACCTTCGACCCGAAGCTGGTCACCGCGGTGCGCAACGCGGCCGAAAGGCTCGGCTACAGCCACATGAACCTCATCTCCGGCGCCGGCCACGACGCCTGCTGGGCCGCGAAGGTCGCTCCCACGACCATGGTCATGTGCCCCTGCGTCGGCGGCCTGTCGCACAACGAGGCGGAAGACATATCGAAGGAATGGGCGAGCGCCGGTGCGGACGTGCTGTTCCATGCGGTGGTCGAGACGGCGGAGATCGTCGGGTGAGCAAAAGCTTGGCCAAGTTCGCGGTAATCGGACTAACTGGGTCAATGTCACTCATGCCAACGGCTTCGGCTGCAACGGTTGACAACATCGTCGGCTCATACGGCTCGTTGTCAAAAGGCGCTAGCGCTTGGGCCGCCCGCAGCGACTTTTGTACGTTCGAAGGTACGTATCACCTGAAATCAGATCAAAAGATTCGCAGCGAGACGATTTCAGAGAAAATAGTTAAGATCATCAGAAAAGAAGCAGGCGTTATTGTCGTTGTCAACGTCGATAAGAATATATCGGATACACGCGGCGCGGTTTTGAAAGTATCCATGTTTCTGAGCAAGGGTTTCCCGGCCTGCGAAAGCCCTTTCAATTTGATACCAGTTACTTACTTCACGGCAAAAGGGCTCAGCGTGGTCACGGGAGACGAGGGAACTCCGGTCGACTTCAAATATACGCCGCCACAGGACGAATAGCATGAACAAGGGGAACAACAATGAGCACAGTCATCAAGGGTGGCGCCATCGTCACCGCCGATCTGACCTATAAGGCGGATGTGAAGATCGACGGCGGCAAGATCGTCGAGATCGGCCCGAACCTTTCCGGCGACGAGGTGCTGGATGCCTCCGGCTGCTACGTCATGCCGGGCGGCATCGACCCGCACACCCATCTCGAAATGCCCTTCATGGGCACCTACTCCTCCGACGATTTCGAAAGCGGCACGCGCGCCGCACTTTCCGGCGGCACGACCATGGTGGTCGATTTCGCCCTTCCCTCGCCCGGCCAGTCGCTGCTCGAAGCACTGACCATGTGGGACAACAAGTCGACCCGCGCCAACTGCGACTACTCCTTCCACATGGCGATCACCTGGTGGAGCGAGCAGGTCTTCAACGAAATGAAGACCGTCGTTCAGGATAAGGGCATCAACACCTTCAAGCACTTCATGGCCTACAAGGGTGCGCTGATGGTGAACGATGACGAAATGTTCGCCTCCTTCCAGCGCTGCGCCGAGCTCGGCGCCCTGCCGCTGGTGCACGCCGAGAACGGCGATGTGGTCGCGCAATTGCAGTCGAAACTTCTGGCAGAAGGCAACAACGGCCCGGAGGCACATGCTTATTCGCGCCCGGCCGAAGTCGAAGGCGAGGCGACCAACCGCGCGATCATGATCGCCGACATGGCCGGCTGCCCGGTCTATATCGTCCACACCTCCTGCGAACAGGCGCACGAAGCCATCCGCCGCGCCCGCCAGAAGGGCATCCGGGCCTATGGCGAACCGTTGATCCAGCACCTGACGCTCGATGAGACGGAATATTTCAACAAGGATTGGGATCACGCCGCCCGCCGCGTCATGTCGCCGCCGTTCCGCAACAAGCAACATCAGGACAGCCTCTGGGCCGGCCTTGCTTCCGGCTCGCTGCAGGTCGTCGCGACCGACCATTGCGCCTTCACGACCGACCAGAAACGCACCGGCGTCGGCGATTTCACCAAGATCCCGAATGGCACCGGCGGCCTTGAAGACCGCATGCCGATGCTCTGGACCTACGGCGTCAACACCGGCCGACTGACGATGAACGAATTCGTCGCGGTGACTTCCACGAATAGCGCCAAGATCCTCAATATCTATCCAAAAAAGGGCGCGATCCTCGTCGGCGCCGATGCCGATATCGTCGTTTGGGATCCGAACCGCTCAAAGACGATCTCGGCGAAGAAGCAACAATCGGCCATCGACTACAACGTCTTCGAAGGCAAGCAAGTGACCGGCCTGCCGCGCTACACGCTGACTCGCGGCGTCGTGGCCATTGAGGAGGACGCAATCAAGACGCAGGAAGGCCACGGCGAATTCGTGAGGCGCGAGCCGGTTACCGCCGTCAGCAAGGCACTCTCGACCTGGAAGGAAATCACTGCGCCGCGCAAGGTCGAACGGTCAGGCATTCCGGCAAGCGGGGTGTGATCCTTGGCTTCATCGCTCCTGCACCAGCCCATCCAACTCCGGCAGCAGGACGACGCTTTCCTGTTCGTTGGGGTCCGTCCGTGCGATAATCGCGGTGCAAGGCGTGCTGCTGAGGTTCGCCGGCAGGTGGGGAACACCGGCCGGAATGTAGAAAAGCTCGCCGGCATGGACGACGACATGGTGCTCCAATTGGTCGCCGTGCCAGGTGTGCGCCTCGCCGGAGAGCATGTAGATTGCCGTTTCATGCGCCTCGTGCAGATGCGCCTTGGCGCGAACGCCCGGCGGGATCGTCAGAAGATGCATGCAGATGCCCTTCGCACCGACCGTTTCCGCGGCAATGCCTTCGAAGTAGCTCAGCCCCTGCTTGCCGTCATAGGCATGGCTCGGGCGAATGATGTGGCAGGTAGGCTTTGACTTCGCATCCATCGTCATTCTCCATGAATTTTGCCGCGGCAACAGAAAACGGTGACAATCATAGCACGCAAACCGCTGCAGGCGGGAATAACAGGATTGGTCAAGCATCGATGCAAGCAGCGTCCGTCGTATCCGCCAAGGATCTCTGTCTCACCTACCACACGAATGACGGGCCGGTGCATGCGCTGAGCAATGTCGATCTGGATGTCCGCAAGGGCGACTTCGTCTCCTTCATTGGTCCCTCCGGCTGCGGCAAGACGACATTCCTGCGCGTCATCGCCGATCTCGAGCGGAAAACCTCGGGCGAGATCACCGTCAATGGCATGACGCCGGAAGAAGCGCGCAAGGCGCGCGCCTACGGCTACGTTTTCCAGGCGCCCGCACTTTATCCCTGGCGCACGATCGACAAGAACATAGCGCTCCCCCTGGAAATCATGGGATATGCGGCTGACGACCAGAAGCGGCGCATCGCCGAGGCGCTGGAACTCGTCAACCTCTCGGGTTTTGAGAAGAAGTTTCCCTGGCAGCTTTCCGGCGGCATGCAGCAGCGTGCCTCGATCGCCCGCGCGCTGGCCTTCGATGCTGACCTGCTCTTGATGGACGAACCCTTCGGCGCACTCGACGAAATCGTCCGCGACCACCTGAACGAGGAACTGCTGAAGCTCTGGGCGCGCACCAACAAGACGATCTGCTTCGTCACCCATTCGATCCCTGAAGCCGTCTATCTCTCGACGAAGATCATCGTCATGTCGCCACGCCCCGGCCGCGTCACCGACATCATCGACTCGACGCTCCCGGCCGAGCGCCCGCTCGGCATCCGCGAGACGCCGGAATTCCTGGCCATCGCCCACCGTGTGCGCGAGGGCCTGAGAGCGGGGCATAGCTATGAGGAGTAGGTTGGTTGCTGTTCCCTTCTCCCCGGCGGGGAGAAGGTGGCCCGAAGGGTCGGATGAGGGGGCCGGTGCAGTAAGCTCGTCCGTCGGCTATCGCTCCGGACGCTCGCTCCTTTCGTCGCTCACCCCCTCATCTGTCCTTCGGACATCTTCTCCCCGCGGGGGAGAAGCGGGAGGTCACTCATGAAACCCGACACCCTCAAGGACAAACTCATCCCCGTCCTCACCATCCTCGTGGCACTGATCGCCGTCTGGTATGTCGCGGCTGTTCTCCTCAATTCGTCCTTCCAGCGGGACATGGATACCCGCAACAACATCACCCCCACCACGATGGAGTTCATCGGCAAGACGCTGTCACAGCCGAAACCGGTCCTGCCGGCGCCGCACCAGGTGGCGAGCAACTTTTTCGAGAACACCTTCCTGCGCAAACTCTCGAGCAATCGCAGCCTTGTTTATCACGCCGGCGTCACCCTCTCCTCGACGGTCCTCGGCTTCGCCTTCGGCACGCTGCTTGGCATCCTGATCGCCGTCGGCATCGTGCATATCAAGGCGCTCGACCGGAGCCTGATGCCGTGGATCATCGCCTCGCAGACGGTGCCGATCCTGGCGATCGCGCCGATGGTTATCGTCGTGCTCGGGGCGATCAACATTACCGGCCTGATCCCGAAGGCACTGATCTCGACCTATCTCTCCTTCTTCCCCGTCGCCGTCGGCATGGTGAAGGGCCTGCGCTCGCCGGAAATCATGCACCTCGACCTGATGCGCACCTATAACGCCACGCCGGCACAGACATTCTGGAAGCTGCGTGTCCCGGCCTCCATTCCCTTTCTCTTCACCTCGATGAAGGTGGCGATTGCCGCAAGTCTCGTCGGCGCCATCGTTGGCGAACTTCCGACGGGCGCCGTTGCCGGTATCGGTTCGAAGCTGCTGGCGGGTTCCTATTACAGTCAGACGATCGATATCTGGGCGGCACTTGTCGCAGGCTCGGTGCTGGCGGCCATGCTCGTTGCGATCGTCGGCCTGGTAGCGAAGATCGTCGATCGCGCCATGGGCGGGAGGCCGGCATGAAATTTCCGGGCATCTCCTGGCAAGCTTCGATTTCGCTCCTTCTATGTATTGCGGCCGTGATATCGCTGCCGCTTCTCAGTGAGGGCGCCCCCTACCCCTTCACCGACGGAACGGTGACGTTGATCATTGCCGTGGTCGCCGGATCCGCGCTCATTTCCATCGCGCCGCTGCCGCCGGCCTATTCCGCAACGGTGCTGCTGATCGGCACGCACGCGGCCGCCTGGATGCTGCTTTCCGGCATTGGCGGCAACGAGGGCATGGCGACCAAATCCTTCTTCTTCCTGATCGCCGCCTGCTGGCTGCTCGCCTGGCGCTGCGTTGCAGTGCTCTCCGCGTTGAAACCCATGTCGAAGCTCGGAAGCTCGTTCCTGCGGCTGCTGATCCCGGCGATCTTTGGCGCCTGGATCCTGATCCTGTGGGAAGCGGCGACCCGCGGCTTCGGCATTCCTTTCGTGCTCCTTCCGCCGCCGAGTGCGATCGGCGCCAGGCTCGCCGGTTCGCTGCCGATCCTGTTCGACGACGTGCGGCAGACGATCTTCAAGGCGGTGCTGATCGGCTATGTCATCGGTTGCGCCGCCGGGTTTGCTGTCGCCATCCTTGCCGATCGGGTGGCGTTCCTGCGCCGCGGCCTGCTGCCGATCGGCAATATGGTTTCGGCGCTGCCGATCATCGGGGTCGCTCCGATCATGGTCATGTGGTTCGGCTTCGACTGGCCGTCAAAGGCTGCCGTCGTCATCATCATGACCTTCTTCCCCATGCTGGTGAACACCGTTGCCGGACTGGCGGCGTCCGGCAACATGGAGCGCGACCTGATGCGCACCTACGCGTCGAACTACTGGCAGACGCTGTTGAAGCTCCGGCTTCCCGCCGCCATGCCTTTCATTTTCAATGCGCTGAAGATCAACTCGACGCTGGCGCTGATTGGTGCCATCGTTGCCGAATTCTTCGGAACACCGATCGTCGGAATGGGCTTTCGCATCTCCACCGAAATCGGCCGCATGAACGTCGATATGGTCTGGGCCGAGATCGCCGTCGCGGCGCTGGCAGGCTCGCTCTTCTATGGGGTCGTCGCCCTCGCCGAAAGGGCGGTGACGTTCTGGCATCCGTCTATCCGTGGTGGCTAGGCGTCGCTTTGTTCCCGCAAATGGGATTGGGGCATAACTTCAGAGGGAAAAAGAAAATGAAAAAACTGATTATTGCGATGATGGCGAGCGCAATGTCGCTCGCGGCAGCCCAGGCAATGGCTGCCGACAAGGTAACGCTGCAGCTAAAATGGGTCACGCAGAGCCAGTTCGCCGGCTATTACGTCGCCAAGGAAAAGGGCTACTACGAAGAGGCGGGCCTCGACGTCACCATCAAGCCGGGCGGCCCGGATATCGCGCCTGAGCAGGTCATCGCCGGCGGCGGCGCCGACGTGATCGTCGACTGGATGGGTGGCGCGCTCGTTGCCCGCGAAAAGGGCGTTCCGCTGGTCAACATCGCGCAGCCTTTTCAGAAGTCGGGCATGGAGATGATCTGCCGCAAGGACGGCCCGATCAAGACCGAAGCCGATTTCAAGGGTCATACGCTTGGCGTTTGGTTCTTCGGCAACGAGTATCCGTTTTTCGCCTGGATGAACAAGCTTGGCCTCAAGACTGAAGGCGGTCCGGATGGCGTTACCGTTCTGAAGCAGAGTTTCGACGTTCAGCCGCTCCTGCAGAAGCAGGCAGACTGCATTTCGGTCATGACCTACAATGAATACTGGCAGGCGATCGATGCCGGCTTCAAGCCGGAAGACCTGCTCGTCTTCAACTATACCGCGATGGGCAACGATCTTCTCGAGGACGGCCTCTATGCGATGGAAAGCAAGCTCAAGGATCCCGCCTTCAAGGAAAAGATGGTCAAGTTCGTCAAGGCGTCGATGAAGGGCTGGAAATACGCGGTCGACAACCCGGATGAGGCAGCCGAGATCGTCGTGGATAACGGCGGGCAGGACGAGAACCATCAGAAGCGCATGATGGGCGAAGTCGCCAAATTGATCGGCGACGGCACGGGCACGCTCGACACCACGCTTTACGATCGCACCGCTAAGGCTCTTCTCGACCAGAAGATCATCAACAAGGAGCCGTCAGGCGCCTGGACGCACGACGTTACGGACGCTGCCGCAAAATAAGTGGCCGTCCAACCAAACACGAAACGCGCGGAGAAGTCCGCGCGTTTTCGCTTTTTTTTGGCGGCGATTGAAAAAATTTCGCAAGCGATGTCGCATCGGCGGAGGCTGTGACGTCATAATACTATTCGGCAATCAATCATCGGAATGAATACATAACCACTCGCCGATTGATTTGGACGCAAATGGTAATTAATGCTCTCTGGTGGGGAATTATTTTCTGCCAGTCTTGCGCGTCAAGCAAATCGATACCACGTACGAGCCGGGTTTGCCGTACGTGAGGCTGCGAGAGCGACGGCAACCGAAGCGGGAGTACCTCTGAGAACACAGAGTTGAAATGGCCTTTTCGCGAGCTGAGGGACAACGCGCGATTTCGGCCGACTATGTTTTATGATTGGACGACGACCCAATGGCACGCATGCGAACCAAAATACGCGCCTTCGCCCTTCTTATCGCCGCCTTCGCGGCAGCTCCTGCTTTTGCCCAGGAAACCGCAACCACGAAGCCGCGCCAGAACCTGCCCGCGATCGTCGTGACCACGGCCAAGACGCGCACGCTCGTCGATCGCGTCGTCGCGACCGGCACTGTGAAGCCTGTCGAGGAAGTGTATCTCCAGCCTCAGGTTGACGGACTTTCGATCCGTGCGCTGAACGCCGACGTGGGCGACAAGGTTGAAGCCGGCAGCACACTTGCGACGCTGAACGACGATGCGCTGCTCTTGCAGAAGAGCCAGATGCTGGCAACGAAGGCGAAGGGCGAAGCGACGCTCGCGCAGCTGCGGGCACAACTGATCGAAACAAAGGCGAATGCCGAGCAAGCCCGCCAGCAGCAGGCCCGTGCGCAGGAAATGGGCAAGAAGGGTACCGTGTCCACCGCCCAGGTTGAGCAGGCGGTTGCAGCAGCCGTTTCCGCAAACGCCCGCGTCAGCTCGGCCGAGCAGGCAATCATGGTTGCCGTGGCAGACCTGAAGGTCGTTGACAGCCAGATCGCCGATACCGATCTCAAGCTTGCCCGCACCGACGTGAAAACGGCTGTCGCGGGGACGGTTTCGGCAAAGAATGCCAGGGTTGGCGCGATTGCGCTGGCCTCGGACGACCCGCTCTTCACCATCATCCGTGACAACGATATCGAACTGGTTGCCGAAGTCGGCGAGAGCGATATCATCAAGATCCAGGCGGGCCAGAAAGCGACCATCTCGCTTGCGGGCAGCCGCGACAAGCTCTCCGGTTCCGTCCGCCTCGTTTCCCCGACGGTCGACCCGACTACGCGCCTTGGCCTCGTCCACATTCTGATCGATGATGACAGCAAGGCGCGCGCGGGTATGTATGGCAGCGCGGATATCGTTGTGAAGTCGACGCAGAACGTGGCTCTGCCGCTTTCGGCGGTCCTGACCAGCAGCGAAGGTTCGTCCGCCCGCAAAGTCGAAGAAGGGGTCGTAAAATTCGCCGAAGTGGAAACCGGCATTCAGGACGGCGCTTACGTTGAGATCCTCAAAGGCCTCAAGGAGGGCGATGAAGTCGTTGCCAAGGCTGGCGCCTACGTTCGGGACGGCGACCGCATTACACCCGTGCGCGAACAGCCTGCTGCTGCTTCCAACTGAGAGAAGGCCCGATGAACTTTTCAGCCTGGTCCATCCGAAATCCCGTAGCACCGCTGCTGCTTTTCGCCCTGCTGCTTTTTGTTGGTATCCAATCCTTCAACAGGCTGCCGATCACGCGTTTCCCGAATATCGACGTTCCGCTTGTATCGATCATCGTCACGCAGAGCGGCGCTTCGCCTGCCGAACTCGAGATGCAGGTGACGAAGGAAATCGAAGACGCGGTCGCCAGCATCAACGGCATCGACGAAATCCAGTCCACAGTGACGGATGGCCAGTCGCAAACGGTCGTCATGTTCCGCATGGAGGTGCCGACCGAGCAGGCGGTCCAGGATACCAAGGACGCGATCGATCGCATTCGCAGTGATCTCCCGGCCAATGTGGAAGAACCGATTGTCGCCAAGATCGACGTCGAAGGGCAGGCAATCCAGACTTTTGCCGTTTCATCGCCGGACATGACGCTCGAGGAGCTTTCCTGGTTCGTTGACGACACGATCAAGCGCTCCTTGCAGGGCCAGGCCGGCATCGGCCGTGTGGACCGTTATGGCGGCGCCGATCGCGAGGTGCGCATCGAACTCAATCCGGACAAGTTGAACGCTTACGGCATCACTGCCGCCAGCGTGAACGAACAGCTGCGCAGCACGAACGTCGACCTCGGTTCCGGCCGGGGCCAGGTGGCGGGCAGCGAGCAGGCGATCCGCGTTCTCGGCGATGCGCGTGATGTCGCCGAACTGGCCAATACGACGATCGCCCTGCCGAACGGCCGTTTCGTGAAGGTCTCCGAACTAGGCGCCATCAAGGATACCTATCAGGAGCCGAAGTCCTTCTCGAATTTCGACGATACGCCCGTCGTCACCTTCGGCGTCTTCCGCGCCAAGGGCGCCAGCGAAGTCAGTGTTGCCGAAACGGTGGCAAAGAGCCTCGACAAGGTGCGCGCAGAAAACCCGAATGTCGGCATCGAACTGATCAGCGATTCCGTCTACTTCACCTACGGCAACTACGAGGCCGCGCTCGACACGCTGATCGAGGGCTCGCTGCTGGCAATCGTCGTCGTTTTCCTGTTCCTTCGGAACTGGCGCGCAACGCTGATCTCGGCGATCGCGCTGCCGCTTTCGGCGATCCCGACCTTCTGGATCATGGACCTGATGGGCTTCTCGCTGAACCTCGTCAGCTTTCTCGCCCTCACACTCGCGACCGGTATTCTCGTCGACGACGCGATCGTCGAAATCGAAAACATTGCCCGCCATATCAAGATGGGCAAAACGCCGTATCGCGCGGCCATCGAGGCCGCGGACGAAATCGGCCTCGCCGTTATCGCCACGACCTTCACGATCATTGCCGTGTTCGTGCCGGTGTCGTTCATGCCCGGCATCCCTGGCCAGTACTTCATTCAGTTCGGCCTGACGGTTGCCTTCTCGGTCTTCTTCTCGCTGATGGTGGCACGTCTCATCACGCCGATGATGGCCGCATACCTGATGCGCGCCCAAGACGGCAAGGACGACCATCACGACAATGACGGGCTGTTCTTCCGCGGCTATACGCGTCTGGTGCGCGCCACGACCCGCCGCTGGTGGACCCGCTATGCGACGCTGATTGCGGCGATCGCCTTCCTGGTCGGCTCTGTCATGTTGTTGGCCCAGGTGCCCGGCAGCTTCCTGCCGCCAGAAGACGCATCACGTATCGTGCTCTCCGTCGAGCTGCCGCCGAATGCGACGCTCGACGACACCGCAGCGACGACGAACACGATCTACAAGGACGTGAAGGATATCGACGGCGTCGAAAGCGTCTTCGTGCTCGGTGGTGCATCGCCAAAGGGCGACCTTGAGCTTCGCCGCGCAACGGTAACGCTGACGCTGCACAAGCTCGATCAGCGGCTGTCGAAGAAGCTCGTGAACGACTTCTTCGGCGCGATGCCGATCATCGGGCCTTATCTGCCGAAGGTCGAGGTTCACGGCCGCATGCGTCCGCAGTGGGATATTGAAAAGGAAGTCTTCGCGAAGGTGAAGGACATTCCGGACGTCCGAATCCTGAAGCTCAACGACCGCGGCGAACGCGACCTTTCGTTCAACTTCCTCTCCAAGAGCGAAAAGGACCTGAACGAAGCGGTCGGACTTCTGGAATCCAAACTGCGTGCCGAACCGCTGCTGGCAAACGTCAGCGCGGACGGCGCCCTGCCCCGTCCGGAACTGCAGGTTCGCCCGCGCAAGGATCAGGCGGCCCGCCTCGGCATTACGCCGCAGCAGATTTCCGAAACAATCCGCGTGGCGACCATCGGTGACATCGACGCGGCGCTGGCGAAGATCAATCTCGACGATCGCCAGATCCCGATCCGCGTGCAGGCCGCACTCGATATGCGGCGTGACCTCGCGGCCATCCGCGCGCTGAAAATCAAGACGGCGAGCGGCGCGACCGTTCCGCTCGCGACCGTGGCTGATATCGACTATTCGGAAGGCGTGAGTTCCATCAAGCGCAACAACCGCTACCGCGTCGTTTCGATCGGCTCCGACCTGCCGCAGGGCGTGGCGCTCGATACCGCATCGGCTCGCTTCCTGCAGATCGTCAAGGACACCAAGATCCCGTCGACGGTGCAACTTGTCGAAAGCGGCGACGCGAAGGTCCAGAAGGAAATGCAGCAGAGCTTCGGCAACGCGATGCTGATGGGCCTCATGCTGGTTCTGGCGGTGCTGATCCTGCTCTTCAAGGATGTGATCCAGCCGTTCACCATTCTGTTCTCCCTGCCGCTTGCAATCGGCGGCGTGGCAGTCGGTTTGCTCATCACCAACAATCCGCTGTCGATGCCCGTCATGATCGGTATCCTGATGCTGATGGGCATTGTGACGAAGAACGCGATCCTGCTCGTCGACTTCGCCATCGAGATGCGCCATCGCGGCATGGAGCGTGTGGAGGCGATGGTCGAAGCGGGCCGCAAGCGCGCCCAGCCAATCATCATGACCTCGATCGCCATGTCCGCCGGCATGCTGCCGTCGGCACTCGGCGTCGGCGAAGGCGGTTCATTCCGCGCGCCGATGGCAATCGCAGTGATCGGCGGCATCATCGTCTCGACCGTGCTGTCGCTGGTCGTCGTCCCCTCCTTCTTCCTGATCATGGACGATCTCTCGCGCCTGCTCCGCTGGCTCTTCGGCCGCCTGGTCGGCAAGAAGGATCAGGAGGAGCTGGCGATGTCCCGCGAGGAGCTGACCGACGCCGTCGGCTCTCTCAACGAGCGGGTGGAGGCGATCGAGAATCCGGAAGGCAAGCGCAAGGTCGCCAACGCCAACGCGAAGAACGTGCTGCGCCTGCCGCCGTTCGCGGCAGAGTGATTTCTCAAATAGCGAGACAGAAAAGCCGGGCGCCAAGCCCGGCTTTTCTATTGGAGCCTTTCACCATCACGCTTCTTCCGCAATCGGCAACTGTGCCACCTGCGGCGCACGGCCGTTGAAATAGGAGGCGAGCAGATGGCCGGCCGAGACTGCCGCGATGCAGAGCACCACCGAAGCCGCGATATTGACGGCCGCCCGCGTCACGGCTCCGGAGCGCAGCAGATCCAGCGTCTGCAGGCTGAAGGAAGAGAAGGTCGTATAGCCGCCGCAGAGCCCGATCATCACGAAGAGCCGGAGGTTTTCCGAGGCGGGAAAGCGCCCGTGGGCGAGCGTCAGCGTTCCGAACAGGCCGATGATGAGGGACCCGCTGATATTGATGATGATCGTGCCCCAAGGAAGATCGCCGCTGATGGGCGCCGCGAGAACGGACACAAGATAACGCGCCAGAGTGCCCAAGGCGCCTCCAGCCATGATCAGTAAGCAAGTGTAAAATGACATGCACGCCTCTCTGTTCGGGCGGACATGAAAGCCCGCCTGCGGCGGGCAGTAGATACACTCCCACCGTCGAATGAATCGCGGTAGGAGTCATCAGCCATCACGGCGGTTTCGGGGGAACTCCATCCCCATCGCGCGCAAGATAGCTTCGGCGCGCCTGCAATGCAACCGGCCTCAACGCCCCGCGTCAATTTGGACGCGCCGGATTAGAGGCCGCCCTGCTCCCTGAGGAAATTGACGATGGCATCGACGCCGTCGCCGCGTTTCATATCGGAGAAGACGAAAGGACGCCTCTCGCGCATGCGCGTTGCATCGCGGTCCATGACGTCGAGGTCAGCACCGACATAAGGTGCTAGGTCCTTTTTGTTGATAACCAACAGGTCCGATTTGGTGATGCCCGGGCCGCCCTTGCGGGGGATCTCCTCGCCCTGGCAGACGGAGATCACGTAGATGGTGATGTCGGCCAGATCAGGCGAGAACGTCGCTGCCAGGTTGTCGCCGCCGGATTCGATGAAGACGACATCGAGATCGGGAATGCGCTCGGTGAGACCGGCGATTGCCTGGAGGTTGATCGTGGCGTCTTCGCGGATTGCCGTATGCGGGCAGCCACCGGTCTCGACGCCGACGATGCGCTCCGATGGCAAGGCCTGCATGCGCATCAGCGCTTCGGCATCCTCGGTCGTGTAGATGTCATTGGTGACCACCGCGACGGAATAATCGTCGCGCATCGCCTTGCAAAGCTTCTCCGTCAGTGCCGTCTTTCCCGACCCGACAGGTCCGCCGATGCCGACGCGAAGCGGTCCGTTTCTCGATTTCATTTCCACACTCCATTTCGGCCGAAGATAGCCGTGATCCCGGCGCTGCCACCGGCAAATGACGCAGACGCTCTGATCAGGAGCGGAAGAGCCGTGTCGTCTGCGTTTCGTGCCGCAGCGAGGCGATCTCGGCCTGAACGGCTGCCGAACCCAGATTGTCGAGGGTCGAGCCGGCTGCACGATGCGCTATGGCGGCAATCGTCTCCTCCAACCGCGCCAGGATGGCCACGCCGTCCTTCTGGCCGGCAACACCGAGCCTGATGCCCGCCGACACCGCTTGCGAGACATAGGCATGCAGAAAGGCAGCGAGCGCCTTTTGCAGCTCTATGCCATGCGCCCCGGCAACCGCACCGACGGCAACCGGATAGGCGGCGGCCCGCGGCAGGCGATCAAACAGGGGATGGGGCCAGGCGCGCGCCGCCGTCAGAAACGCCTCGCCGAGCAGCATCGTCTCCTGGTGGCGCTCCCGTGATCCTGCCAGGGCCTCCGCCAGGGCGGCAAGCTCTGCAAGCTCTCGCGCATTCGCCTGCATCCGCCAGCTTGCCGCAAAGAGCACCGCATCGTTCCATGTGCTCCCATTAGAAAGCAGCGTCTCGATCCACCCGCCCAGCGATGCCGAATCCGTGATGAGCCTGTCATGGACGGCGCGCTCGAGCCCGCCGGAATAGGCGAACGAGCCGACCGGAAAGGCCGGCGAGAGCCATGTCATGAGACGGAGCAGAGCCTGGAGGTCGCCGCCCTCGGTCATTGCGGCTCAATCATGCGCGTGATGGCCGTGGTCGTGCCCGTGCGAATGGTTGCCATGAGAATGGTAGGCGCCGCGCGCGGGCTGGAACGGCTCCGTGACTTCGTTGACGGTCGCGCCGAGCCCCTCGAGCATCGGCCGGATCACGTGGTCGCGCAGGATGAGCATGCGCTCTTCCTCGATCTGCACCCCGAGATGCCGGTTGCCGAGGTGCCAGGCAAGCTCGATGAGATGCATCCGGTCGCGGCCTCGGATCTCGAAAAGCTTCTCGTCGGCAGCCTGGATTTCGATGAGTTCCCCATCCTCGAGAACCAACATATCACCGCTTGCAAACAGCACCGGCTCCTTCAGGTCGAGCATGACCATGTCGCCGTTTTCGAGATGCAGGAGTTTGCGGCGCAGATGCCTCAGATCGTGCGGCAGAACGACTTTGCCGATGGGGTTGGAAGACGGGGTTCCGGCTCGAAGATATGAGGTAACGCGCTGCATGACATGTCCGTTTCTGTGAGGTCACGACCATGCAAAATAGCGCCTGCCGGCGCAAGCGCCAATGCGCTTTGCAAGCGAGTTATCTGCCGGAGCCTTGAAATGCTCTGGAGGCGCGGGGCGCGTCGTCGTATTCCGGATCAGCCCCCTGAACGCCGAGGCCACTTTCGATGAGATGGCGATGCAGGGCGTAGTTCAGCCCGTGTCTCTCGTGAACGACGCGGTTTCGGCCGAGCGCCTTTGCCAGATAGAGCGCCTTGTCGGCCGCCGTGTAAATAGAGTCCTTGCTGCGTCCGGGCAGAAGATCGGCGATGCCAGCCGAAATCGTGATCGCGATATCGCAGCCATCGGCAGCGAGGGGGCGCCGGGCGATCTGAGCCTTCACCGACTCGATCCGCTCCAGCCGCTCTTCAACGTCACCGCCGGCAACGATCACACCGAACTCTTCGCCGCCGAGACGCGCGACGACCGAAGGAGCGCCAAAGGCCGACGCAAGAATTGTGGATAGGGCAACGATGACGGCATCGCCGCAGGCATGGCCGAAACGGTCGTTGATCGCCTTGAAGCGATCGACATCGAAGATCACCAGCGAGGCGCCGTCATCGATCCCGTCCAGCGCTTCGGTGAAGGCACGACGGTTTAATAGGCCGGAGAGCACATCGGTGCGGCTCAGCTTTTCGAACTCCGCCCGCGATACTGTCAAATGGTGCATCGCGTGGCCGACAATCAGCGAAAGCACGCCGCAGACCACGCCACAGACGAGCCACGAGAGAATGACGCCGAATTGAATGGCATGCACCAAAGGGAGAGGCAGGAAGCCGATGTAGTCGAGCGTCGGCAGCATCGCGGCAATCACAAGCGCCGACAGAATGACGGCGAGAAAGCTCATCTTAAGCGCGAACACATAGACCGTGCGCCTATGCTGGAAATTGCGGAGATCGGCCTGGAGCGAAATCCATCTTTTCATTTTGATCGACCTCTCCGATCTCCCGCGATAGCGTTTGATTAAAGGGCGATTTGCTTCCAACCACCTAAGGCGATCGTTAAAATGCCTGCCATCCCAAGCTTGTGAACACCAATTTCACGGCGACGGATGCACGCTAAAGCTGCATAGTCATCTCTAAAAGCAAGGGCCCGGCCAAATGCCGAGCCCCGCTGTTTTTAGCGATGATTTTTGGCCTGTCAGGCGGCCTGCTTGACAGACTTCAGGGCTTCCAGAATGTTCTGGGGCGAAGAGACGCCGTAGGGATCCGTATCGGAATTATCGGAATAACCCTCTTCCTCGAACCAGTGCTCAACGACGCCATCATTGACGATCGCCGCATAGCGCCAGGAGCGCATGCCGAAGCCGAGATTGTCCTTCGCGACAAGCATGCCCATCTTGCGCGTGAACTCGCCGGAACCGTCCGGGATAAGCTTGACGTTTTCGAGGTCCTGCGACTTGCCCCAGGCATTCATCACGAAGGCATCGTTGACGGAGATGCAGTAGATCTCGTCGACGCCTTCGGCACCGAACTCGCCGGCAAGCTTTTCGAAGTCGGGCAGCTGATAGGTCGAGCAGGTCGGCGTAAACGCGCCGGGCAACGAGAAGAGGATGACGCGCTTGCCTGCGAAGTAGTCGTCGGTCGTCTTGTCCTCCCAGCGGAACGGATTGGGACCGCCAACGGCCTCGTCGCGGACGCGGGTGCGGAAAACAACGGTGGGAACCTTCTTGCCGATCATCGAAATCTCCTTCGTGGGAGGGTCTGCGGCAAACCTTGGGAAAATCCGCGACCCCGAAAATGGAGAGTCCTCACTAGCGAAGAATTCGCGGCAATGCAGCATGAAAGAAACAAAAATACCGCGGCGCATAACAGCCATTCCGCAGGTGCATGGCGCCTGCGGCAACTGCATAAAGATGAGGTCAATCGGTCCGATTAGAAGAGGAAATAACGCTGCGCCATTGGCAGCACTGTCGCCGGTTCGCAGGTCAACAATTCACCATCAGCGCGAACCTCGTAGGTTTCCGGATCGACCTCGATATCAGGCGTCAGGCTGTTGTGGATCATCGACGCCTTGGAGATGCCGCCGCGGGTGTTCTTGACCGCGATCAGGTCCTTGGCGACGCCGAGCCGTCCCTTGAGACCCGCATCGAGCGACGCCTGCGAGACGAAAGTCACGGAGGAATTCGTCAGGCTCTTGCCGTAGGATGCGAACATCGGACGGTAGTGCACAGGCTGCGGCGTCGGGATCGAGGCGTTCGGATCGCCCATGGGAGCGGCAGCAATCGAGCCGCCGAGCAGCACCATGTCGGGCTTCACGCCGAAAAAGGCCGGATTCCAGATGACGAGATCGGCGCGCTTGCCGACTTCGACCGAACCGATCTCGTGCGACAGGCCGTGGGCAATCGCCGGATTGATCGTGTACTTGGCGATGTAGCGGCGGACACGGAAATTATCGTTGTCACCCTTCTCCTCCCTCAACCGGCCGCGCTGGCGCTTCATCTTGTCGGCGGTCTGCCAGGTGCGGATCGCCACCTCGCCGACGCGCCCCATGGCCTGGCTGTCGGATGAGATGATCGAGAAGGCGCCGAGGTCATGCAGGATGTCTTCGGCGGCGATCGTCTCCTTGCGGATGCGGCTTTCGGCAAAGGCGATATCCTCCGGGATCGACGGCGACAGGTGGTGGCAGACCATCAGCATGTCGAGATGCTCCGCGATCGTGTTGACCGTATAGGGCCGCGTCGGATTGGTCGAAGACGGAATGACATTCGATTGGCCGCAGATCTTGATAATGTCAGGCGCATGGCCGCCGCCGGCGCCTTCGGTGTGAAACGCATGGATCGTGCGGCCCTTGATGGCGCCGATCGTATCCTCGACGAAGCCGCTTTCGTTCAGCGTATCCGTGTGGATCATCACCTGCACATCATACTGGTCGGCGACGGAGAGGCAGCAATCGATGGCGCCCGGCGTCGTGCCCCAATCTTCGTGCAGCTTCAGCGAGGTGGCGCCCGCAAGCACCATTTCCTCCAGTGCCCCCGGCAGGGAGGCGTTGCCCTTGCCTGCGAAGGCAAGGTTCATCGGGAAGGCATCGGCCGCCTCGATCATCCGAGCGATATGCCAGGGTCCAGGCGTGCAGGTCGTCGCCAGCGTGCCGTGGGCAGGGCCTGTCCCGCCGCCCAGCATACAGGTCAGCCCTGACATCAGCGCTTCCTCGATCTGTTGCGGGCAGATGAAGTGGATGTGGCTATCCATGCCGCCCGCCGTCACGATCTTGCCCTCGCCGGCGATCGCTTCCGTGCCCGGTCCGACGATGATGTTGACGCCCGGCTGCGTGTCCGGATTGCCGGCCTTGCCGATCGCCACGATCCGCCCGTCCTTGAGGCCGATGTCGGCCTTGACGATACCGGTATGGTCGACGATGACGGCATTGGTGATGACGGTGTCGACCGCACCGCTGGCGCGCGTCACCTGGCTCTGCCCCATCCCGTCGCGGATCACCTTGCCGCCGCCGAACTTCACCTCTTCGCCATAGGTGGTGAAATCTTTCTCGACCTCGATGAAGAGTTCCGTATCGGCAAGCCGCACCTTGTCGCCGACGGTCGGACCGAACATGCTGGCATAAGCGGCGCGGGAAATCTTATGGGGCATCGGTCAGGCTCCTTGGGAGGAAGAAAGGGATGCGTTCGCCCTTGGAAGCCGCGTGATGCGGCCAGCGGCGACATAGCTGTCAACGAGCTGCCTTTCGGCGGCGAAGGGATGCCATTCCCAGCCGGTATGGTTGAAGCCGGAGAGCAAGATATCCGCATCGGGAAACTGCCGGAACGTCTCGGCGATGACGATCATGCCGCTGCTCGGAACGACGTAGGGTGCGGGATTGAAAGCGGCGAGCTCAGCTTCTACGGCTTCATGAATCGATTTCTGAACGACCACATGCCGTTTGCCAGCATCCTCGCAGAAGACATTGAACTGACTCGTATAATCATCGCAGAAATCATCGAGGTCAGGATGTGAAACGGCCAGCGGCGCCTTGAAAGCGGCAAACTTTTCGGGGTCGCGGACGCTCCAAATTTCGGAGGCTTCGATGACGGCGCGATGGTTCCGCCAGGCATCCGAACCAATCATCGCCTTCCCCGGTCTGCCGGTATTGCAGACGGCGACCACATCGGTCCGGCCCGGGCTTGCAGCATAGGAGCGGCACTCGTTGAACCGGATGACGAAGTCCGCAGCGGCGATTGCCGCGGCCCCTTCCCTGCCGATTTCACCATTGCCGACGATCACGATCTTCCGGGTCACCTTCAGTTCCCCATCGCGTCGGAGAGCTCTTTGAGCTGCTTGGTCCGTTCGTCCGTGAGATCGGCAAGGCAGCCGGCAACCAGCATCGGCTCCATCGTACCGCCCCGCGCCTGAAAGCCGTAGGCTTGGCAATGAGCGTCTCGATAGGAGATCCAGGCGCGCTGGGCCGTCAGCAGCGCCTTCTCGGCGCCGCGATCATTCTCATCCAGATCCTTGTCCGTCGCAGCCAGTGCCGCGCGCGTCTTTTTCCACTGCTCGGTCAGTGCCGTATCTGCAGTCTCGTAGCGAGACTGCTCACAAAAGGTCATATCGGCCTGTGTCTGCGGATTCTTGCAATCCGCCTCCTGAGCTTGCGCGGTACTGGCCATCAGCGCTGCTGCCGCGGCGACCAGGTACAGAGTCGATCGCATTCAATTGTCTCCCGTCTTTTTTCTTAGAGCTTGCCCATCACGAGTTGGCGGAAGCCGTAGACTTCGCGCTTGCCGGAAAGCGGTATCAGCGTCACGGAACGCGTCTGGCCCGGCTCGAACCGAACGGCGGTGCCTGCCGGTATATCGAGGCGCATGCCCTGGGCTTTGTCACGATCGAAGGAAAGTCCCGCGTTGGTTTCCGCAAAATGGTAATGGCTGCCAACCTGCACGGGGCGGTCACCGGTGTTCGAAACCTCAAGCGTCACGGTCGGCTGACCGGCATTCAGTTCGATGTCGCCGCTCGCGGCAATGATTTCGCCTGGGATCATGTCGTTCTCCTCACGCCGCCCTTTGCGGCGCGCAACCTTCTGCTTTGAGCACGCGCTTTATCGATGCCGGATATTTGGCAAGCATAGCGGTCGGACGCACGGGACGGCGGGTGAATTCGCCACCGCAGTTCGGGCACCGCCCCTGCAGCACACCATCCACGCAGTCCGCGCAGAAGGTGCACTCGAACGTGCAGATCATCGCCTCTCGGCTTTCAGGCGGCAGCTCCGTGTCGCAGCATTCGCAGTTCGGACGAAGTTCCAGCATCGCTTTTCCTCAGCGGATCGGTTCGTGAACAGTGACGAGCTTGGTTCCATCGGGGAACGTCGCTTCCACCTGAACGTCATGGATCATCTCGGCGATGCCCACCATCACCTGATCGCGGCTGATGACGTGGGCTCCCGCCTCCATCAATTCGGCGACCGGGCGGCCGTCACGCGCGCCTTCAACGACGTAGTCGCTGATCAGGGCGATCGCTTCAGGGTAATTGAGCTTCACGCCGCGCTCCAAACGCCGCCGTGCCACCATCGCTGCCATGGAAATCAACAGCTTGTCTTTTTCTCTTGGAGTGAGGTTCATCATTCATCCGTTCAGATTAGAGGTTCCAGACTTTCGGCACAGGCGCTCCGTTGCGCAAGGCGGAAATGACCGGGATCAGGATTTTTCTGAGGGCGAAGCCATCGGCTGCTGCAGCGCGCACCACGAGCTTTCCATTCCATGCGCTCGCACCCGCCATGTGGCCCTCGACGAGCGGCCGGACCTTCACGAGATAGCTATCGGCAAGCGGTCCGGCATAAAGCAGCGTCGCAAAGGCAACCTGCCCGCTCAGGACGGGCTGGCGAGCCGTGAGCGCGTTGACGGCACCGTCAAGCCGCAGCTCCTCGGCATGGATCAGCCTGCTCGCACGGCGGATACGCCAGCGATCACAGAAAAGCCCGGTCTCCATGACCTCGCCCATCGCCTTGCGGCCGAGCAGGATTGCTTCTACGGCGAGAAATTCCGCGGTCTCGTCAAGATCGACATCGAGGCGGCGAGACAGCGACGCACGGTCGAAGAGAATGGTCTCCTGCGGCAGCCAGTCGATGCGCGAATTCGCGCCCGCCGTGATCGTGGTCATTACTTCCGCCGTGCCAGCCGATGCCTTGTAGATCTTCTCGCATGCCTGCGTGGTTACGTCGATACGCGTGCCGGGTCCTGCGACGACGCTCCAGTTCATCCGGTCGCCGCCGGTCAACCCACCGGCCGTATTGATGATGACCGCCTCCATGGACGCATCGAAGGTCTCCGGCAGGCGGATCTTGGCGGCACCCTCCTGGTAGAGTTCGCGGATACGCGCACGCCCGTCCAGCAGCTTTGCGGCCAGATGCCCGCGCCCTTCGGCCCTTTGCGGTCTGGTGGTCGCCGCCACGGTCGTCATTCCGTCTCCCTGCGCCTTCGCCGTTTGCCCGGCTGTTCTCATTCAATCCGGCAAATATTTTAAGTGAGCAATCTTTGTGCCATCCGCCGAACCGGCCGCAGCCGCGGCAGACGGGTTTGGCAGCGTATGGAATACGCCTTAAAAAGCAGCATCTGCCACTCGGATGGTCAGGTAACGGCAGCCGATATGCTGCATGAGACGTGAACAGTACCCCGCCCCCTCATCCGCCCGCCGGCACCTTCTCTCCGAGGGGAGAAGGGCAAGTCTCTTCGTGGCACTCCTTCCTCTTACCCAGCGGGGAGAGGATACAAAATCAGCATCTTAGCTTTAGCTAAGTGCTAGATTTTGTTGGTGAGGAGGATGTTGTTCTTTCAAGCCACCCTGTCCGGCGGCTTCCTGCCCTCGAAGAAGGCGGTGATGTTGTCCACCACCTTCATGCCCATCGCGGTCCGGGTTTCCTCCGTCGCACTGCCGAGATGCGGCAGGAGGACGACGTTTTCCATTGCCTTCAGTCTCTCGGGCACCTGCGGCTCAGCTTCATAAACATCGAGGCCTGCGCCGCGGATCGTGCCGCTATCCAAAGCGCCGATCAACGCCGCTTCGTCGACCACGTCGCCGCGCGCCGTATTGATCAGAAACGCACCCGGCTTCATTGCCGCAAAGCGTTCCGCGTTCATCAGATGCCGGTTCTCGGCTCCGCCCGGGCAATGCAGCGATATGAAATCGGAGGCGACCAGCACCTCCTCCACCGTCGCAAGCTGACGTGCGCCGTAACGCGCCGCCTCGGCTTCATCGACCTTCGACCGGTTATAGAAGACGACATCCATGCCGAAGCCGAAATGGCAGCGCTGGGCAAAGGCCTTGCCGATGCGGCCGAAACCGATAATGCCGACCGTCTTGCCGGTCACCTTCGTTCCGATCATGTGCGTCGGGCACCAACCGCTCCAGGCGCCGGCACGCACCTGGCGCTCGCCCTCGCCGCCGCGGCGGGCGACTGCTAGCAGCAGCAGCATGGCGATATCCGCGGTGCAGTCAGTCAGCACCCCTGGCGTATTGGTGACCGCGATGCCTTTGGCCTTGGCTGCGGCGATGTCGATGTGGTTGTAGCCGACACCGAAATTGCCGAGGATTTTCGTGCGGACATCGCCCGCGAAGACAGCGGCTGGCAGCTTGTCCGAGACGGTGGGCAGGATCGCGTCATACTCCGAGAACGCCTGGCGAAACTGATCGGTATTCAGCGGGATGTCGGCTTGGTTGAACGTCACGTCGAAGCGCTCCGCAAGCGCCGCCTCGGCAGCAAAGGGCCAGCGGCGGGTGACGAGGATGCGCGGTCGGGACATCGGGAACTTCCGTTTCTGAATTCTGGTGGGGCCAACAGTTAGCTGAGCGTGGCCGGAATGCAAACGGCTATGCGCCGAAGGCGGCTTCAAAAACAAAGAAGCCCGGTCGAGACCGGGCTTCCTGTAAGCGGTGTGAACCGTTCAAGCAAAGCTTACTTGGCAGCTTCCTGCTGGAAGTAGCTGTACTTGCCGTCCGGACCCTTCTTCCATTCGTACATGACGTAGCCCGGGAGCTTCGGGTCGCCCTTTTCGTCGAAGGACATGTCGCCGAGAACCGTCGGGAACGGGCCCTTTTCCTTCATCGCTGCGGCAACGGCTTCGGGGTCTACCGAGCCGGCTGCCTTGGCAGCACCAGCGATCGCCTGCACTGCAGCGTAGGAGTAGAGGGTATAAGCTTCCGGGTTGAAACCGGCAGCCTTAAACTTCTCTACGAGTTCCTTGTTGGCCGGGTTGGTGGTCGGATCCGGGCCGAAGGTGTTCAGCGTACCGGCAACCGCGTCGCCAGCGATGGAAGCGAGTTCGTTCGAGACGATACCGTCACCCGAAACGAGCGTCGCCTTCAGGCCCTGGTCGGCAGCCTGGCGGATGATGAGACCCGCTTCGGTGTGCAGACCACCCCAGTAGATGATCGAGACGCCGGCTTCCTTCATCTTGGCGATGAGCGCGGAGAAGTCCTTGTCGCCGACGTTGATGCCTTCGTACATGGCTTCCGTGACGCCAGCGGCGTTCAGAGCCTTCTTGGTTTCGTCGGCAAGGCCCTGACCGTAAGGGGTCTTGTCGTGAACGACAGCAATCTTGGCATCCTTGAAGTGATCGGCAAGATACTTGCCGGCAATCGCGCCCTGCTGGTCGTCACGTCCGCAGGTGCGGAAGGTGTTCCAAAGGCCGCGCTCGGTGAACACCGGGTTCGTTGCAGCCGGGGTGATTTCGAGGATGCCGTTTTCAGCGTACACCTCAGACGCCGGGATCGAAACGCCCGAGTTGAAGTGGCCGACGACGAACTTCACGCCGTCAGCGACGAACTTGTTGGCGACCGAGATGCCCTGCTTCGGGTCCGAAACGTCGTCACCGAGTTCGAGCTTGATTTGCTCGCCGTTGATGCCGCCTGCCGCGTTGATGTCGGCAACTGCCTGCTCGGCACCCTTCTGAAGCTGAGCGCCGAAAGCAGCATTCGGGCCGGTCAGCGGACCGCCGACGCCGATGAGAACGTCGGCCCACGCGTTGCCGCTGAAGGCGACCAACGCCGTCAGAGCCACTGCCGACAGAAGAGACTTCTTCATATTTTACTCCCAATTATTTGGGCGGGTTCTGGTCCAAGACCCGGCGCATTGCCCACCATCACTGCGCCAGGAAAGCTGTTCCACTCTGAAGGCAATTCATGCCTAGTTTCAACGGGCTGTCAATGTTTGTTCTTCCACGAGAACGCGGATGTCTTTTCGTACAGCCAGTAATAGTTGTTAACCATCTGATTGGTGCGGCGATAGCGGAAACCTGCCGTCGAGAAGACAAGCAGCAGCACGAAATCGATGACATAATAGAAGGTGCTGAGCATCGGCCCGTCAAAGAGGGCGTGATGCAGGAACTGCATCACCCAGGCGAGGAGGAAAGTATAGACGATGACCTGCGGATAGTTGCTCCAGCTTTCAGCCGCAGCCCTGCCCGCACGCCACGCCGTCCAGAAGCCAATCAGCATCACAAGTCCGCGGATGGCCATCCGCACGCCAGAATCTGCCTCAAAGAAAAGTCCCTGCATATCAAACTCTCCTTTTCTACCGGCTCAATGTCTTCCGCCTTCGAGATAGGCGGCACGGACTTCAGGATTGGCGAGCAGCTCTTTGCCCGAACCACTCATCGTCACCTTGCCGTTCACCATCACGTAAGCGCGATGCGAGAGTTTCAGCGCAGCGAATGCGTTCTGCTCCACGAGGAAAACGGTCAAGCCTTCCTGCTCGTTGAGCTTCTTGATCGCGTCGAAGATGCCCTTGACGATCAGCGGCGCAAGACCGAGCGACGGTTCGTCGAGAAGCAGGAGCTTCGGGCGTGCCATCAGCGCACGGCCGATCGACAGCATCTGCTGTTCGCCGCCCGAAAGCGTGCCGCCGCGCTGCGCGTGACGTTCCTTGAGACGCGGGAACAGCGTGAAGATCTTCTCGACGTCCTCGTTGAAATGCTTGAGGTTATCGAGGCCCGCGCCCATCTGGAGGTTTTCCGTGACGGTCATCCGCGGGAAAATGCGGCGGCCTTCCGGCGACTGTGCTATGCGAAGCCGGGCGATTTCGTGCGTCGGCATGCGGGTAATGTCGCGACCTTCGAAGATGACGGCGCCCTTGCGAGCCTGCGGGCTACCGCAGATCGTCATCATCAGCGTCGATTTCCCGGCGCCGTTGGCGCCGATCAGGCTGACGATCTCACCCTTATGGACGTCGACATCGACGCCTGCGAGCGCGCGGATATTGCCGTAGTAGGTTTCGACGCCCTGAACCTTGAGAAGCTGTTCACCGGCCATCAATTTACGCCCCCTTCGAGGTTCTCGACGGTTGCGATGACCTCCTCCACTTCTTTGTCCTCAACACCGAGATAGGCCGCGATAACCCTCGGGTCGTTCTTCACGTGCTCCGGCGTGCCGTCGGAGATCTTCTGGCCGTATTCCAGCACGACGACATGGTCAGAGATTTCCATGACCACCGACATGTCGTGCTCGATGAGCAGGATCGATGTGCCGGTTTCTGCGCGGATTCCCCGCAACAGTGCGTTAAGGGCGGCAGATTCGCGCGGGTTAAGGCCTGCGGCCGGCTCGTCCAGGCAGAGCAGTTCGGGTTCGGTGCACATGGCGCGGGCAATTTCCAGACGCCGCTGCGCACCATAAGGGAGATCGCCCGCCGGGTCGTCGGCACGACTGATCAGATCAGCCTTTTCCAGCCAGAATCGTGCGCGCTCGATGGCTGCGGCGGCCTCTTTCTTGTAGGGGCCGATGCCGAGCAGGCCGAGAACCGTGTAACCCGATGCCTTCATCAGCTTGTTGTGCTGGGCGACGAGCAGGTTTTCCAGAACCGTCAGGCCCGAAAACAGCCGGATGTTCTGGAAGGTACGTGCGACCTTGGCTTCCTTGGTAATGCGGAAATCCGGCAGGCGCTCCAGCAGATACTCTTTCCCGTGCTGCTGCTTCAGCGTGATCATGCCCATCGTGGGCTTATAGAAGCCGGTAATGCAGTTGAAGACGGTGGTCTTGCCGGCACCGTTCGGACCGATCAGCGCGGTGATGTCGCCTCGCTTGGCTTCGAAGGATAGGTCGTTGATAGCCATCAAGCCGCCGAACTTCATCGACAGGTGCTCGACCTTGAGCAAGGTATCCGTGGACATGGTAGTCGTCATCTCTACGGGGCTCATCAGCCGTGCCCCTCCTTGATAAAGGTTCCGGATACTGCCCTCCGCTCCTTGAGGAAAGCAGTCGGTTCACGCGAGCCGACGAAGCCGCGAGGCTTGAACAGCATGACGGCGACCATGGCGAGGCCGAAGAGAAGCATGCGGTAGAGTTCCGGCGTGAAATCCGGGCCGAACACGACCTTCAGGAAGTCCATTTCGCGCAGCAGTTCGGTACCACCGACCATGACGATGGCAGCGATCGCGATGCCGGTTAGCGAGCCCATGCCGCCCAGGACGACGATGGCGAGAACCACCGCTGATTCCAGGAACACGAAGGATTCCGGCGAAACGAAGCCCTGGCGCGCTGCGAAGAACGAACCGGCGAAGCCGCCGAACATCGCGCCCGTCGCAAAGGCAGAGAGCTTTGTCGTGACCGTATTGATCCCGAGCGAGCGGCAGGCGATCTCGTCCTCGCGCAGAGCTTCCCAGGCGCGGCCGATCGGCATGCGGCGAAGCCGGATCGTGACATAGGCGGTCACCATGCAGAGAGCGAGGATCAGATAGAAGAGGAAAATCTTGTAGTAAGCCGACGACATCGGAAGGCCGAAAAGCTTGGCAAAACCGCCGGACGTCGCATCGAAGGGAATGCCGAACAGGGTCACCTTCGGGATGCCGGAAATACCGAAGGTACCTCTGGTCAGATCCGTCCAGTTGATGAGCACAAGACGGATGATTTCGCCGAAAGCGAGCGTAACGATGGCGAGGTAGTCGCCGCGCAGGCGCAACACCGGGAAACCGAGGATGACGCCCCAGAGTGCGGCCAGCATACCCGACAGGGGCAGCAGGACCCAGAAAGACAGGCCGAAATGGCTGGAAAGCAGCGCATAGGAATACGCGCCGACCGCGTAGAAGGCGACGTAACCGAGGTCAAGCAGGCCGGCGAGGCCAACGACGATGTTCAAGCCCCAGGCGAGCATGACATAGATGAGAATCTGGATGCCGAAGTTGTCGACCCATTTCAGCGAACCCTGCGCGCCGAGAAGCGCATAGATGGCCATGGGATACAACAGCAGCGCGACTAGAGCGATTTTCAGGAAATGCTGACGTAGGAAGCCCTTCTCCGTCGAGATTTCCAGCTCGCCGTGCTTTGCCTTCGCGAGCTTCCGCCGGTCGATATTCGGCCTGACGAAGACAACGACGACGAAGCGGCCGATTGCGGCGATCGCCACGAAGCTGGCCAGCAGGCCCCAGCGCTGGACGATGACCAGCTCGTTGTTGATGTTCTGATCGGTCTTGAGCCCGACATAGAGAACGAACAGGCCGAAAGACAGGAGGGCCGCGAAGAAGGCTTCCGTCAGGCCCTTCCGGACAAGCCCCGGTGCGGGCTTGCCAGCAGAATTTTCGATGTTTGCCATGATGTTATACCTTCTCGACTTCCGGCCGTCCGAGAATGCCGGTCGGCTTGAAGATCAGGACGAAAGCGAGGATCGCAAAGGTTGCGACATCCTTGTAGGCGATCGTGAAATAGGCGGACCACAGCGACTCGATGAGGCCGATCATCAGCCCGCCGAGAACGGCACCCGGCAGCGAGCCGATGCCACCGAGAACGGCTGCGGTAAAGGCTTTGACACCCGGCGCGAAGCCATCGCTGAAGGATGCAACGCCATAGTACATCAGATACATGGTGCCGGCGACGGCGGCCAGTGCGGCGCCCATGACGAAGGTGATGGAGATCGTCTGGTCGACGTTGACGCCGAGAAGCGCGGCCATCTTCCGGTCCTGCTCCGTCGCACGCTGGGCGCGTCCGAGCGCCGTGCGGTTGACGATATACCAGAAGGCAGCAAGCAACACCCCCGTGATGACGATGATGATGATCTGCTTCAGCGAAATCGAGAGACCACCGATGGCGTAAACCTTGCTTACGAGCGGCGGAATCGGCTTGTTGCGCGGACCCTGCGTCACCTGAATGAAGTTGGACAGCGTGATCGACATGCCGATCGCGGTAATCAGCGGCGCCAGCCGGAAAGAGCCTCGCAGCGGCCGGTATGCAACGCGCTCGATGGTCCAATTCCACAGGCTCGTCATCAGCATCGCAACCACAAGCATGGCCAGCAGCAGAACGGCTACGGGAAGGCCTGCGAAGATGGATGTCAGAACGAGAAAAACGATGAGGGCAGCGAAACCGCCGAGCATGAAGATATCGCCATGGGCGAAATTGATCATGCCGATAATGCCATAAACCATCGTGTAGCCAATTGCGACGAGGCCATAGATGGACCCGAGCGTCAGCCCATTAAAGAGCTGCTGGACGAAGTACTCCATATATCATTTCCCCTGGATGCGAGCCGCGCGCTGCATCTCTTTTTGGTGTGCAGTTCCGCTTTTGCCGGAACCTTATAAGCGGCAATCCATACCGCTTTCCGCGAAAATGTGAAGACAAAAAGGCTTTACTGGGTCAGATTCTTGTTCAACTGGACGCAGATGGCGCGTTTCGGATCAAAATCCACACAAAACAGGCATTCTTCGATGAAATTTTAGCCGGAACCGGAATGTGGATTAACCAAACAGCCTCAAAGAACCAGCAACATGCCCCCAACGCCGAGCTATTACTTATTCCACGAACCGGATTTCTGAGCAATTTTTACACCGAATCTGCTAGCGACGCGCGAAAAAATATCTCGATGCATACCATCCGTTTCTGACGAATTTCCGCTGCCGCGCAAAAACTGGCTCGCATCCCCTATTTATCTCTATACTGCCGAAAGAGCTTTCAGATGTTTGCGTTCCTTGAGGGAAAGATGCTGGAGATATTCGAAAAGGCGGCACTCGAAGCGGGCGGAGTGATCATCACGATCTTCGAAGAGGGCTGCGCCGTCGCTATGAAGGCAGACTCCAGCCCGGTGACTCGCGCAGATGAGGAGGCAGAGCGCATTATCCTGGCGCATCTTGCCCGCAGCTATCCCGATATTCCCGTGATCGCCGAAGAATCGGTAGCGGCCGGTCAAGTGCCGGATGTCGAGGGAAAGGCCTTTTTCCTTGTGGACCCGCTCGACGGCACACGTGAATTCGTCGACAGGCGGCGCGAATTCACCGTCAACATCGCCTATGTGGAGAATGGCATCCCGGTTGCCGGTATCGTCTATGCACCGGCACTCGGCGTCGCTTTCGCGGGCGAAGCAGGACATGCCGAAAAACTCATCGTTGGCGTCGATTTTACGGTGACTGAGCGCGTCCCGATTGCGGTTCGGGAGCCGCCCCTCAACCGTCTTGCCCTCGCAAGCCGGAGTCATAACAGTCCTGCGACCGACAAATTTCTTTTCGAACAAGCGATTTCGGAATGCACGAATATCGGCTCCTCACTGAAATTCTGCCTCCTCGCTGAGGGAAAGGCAGACGTTTATCCGCGCTTCGGTCGCACAATGGAGTGGGATACGGCGGCCGGCGATGCCGTGCTGCGGGCGGCGGGCGGCACGACGGTCACCGTGGACGGATCGCCTCTCACCTATGGAAAGACCGGCGCCAACGCGGATTTCGACTTCGCCAATCCCGACTTTATCGCCTGGGGCGGCAAGGTGAACCCCGCGCGGATGCGCATGACTTCCGAATAAAATCCTTAGAAATCAACAGAGGAAGGGCGTTTTCGTCAGCGCACCCTAGGGATGGCCTTACGATGCGGCAATAACCGCGCCGTTGCGCCAACCGGAGGCCACACCTTGTCAGACGAAACAATTAATCTCGCCCTCCCCTACATTCTCCCCTCACAATCTCAGAAGCACGTGACGCATAACGAGGCGCTGCAGCGTCTCGACGCCATTGTGCAGCTGACAGTGAAAGAAGAAGCGGCAGTACCTCCCGAAACCCCGTCGGAAGGTGACTGCTATCTGATTGCGCCCAGTGCCGGCGGTCTTTGGACCGGCAAGGAAGGCAGGCTCGCTTTCCGCCAGGACGGCGCCTGGCTCTACATCAGTCCGCGCGAAGGCTGGCGCGCCTTCTTCCTCGACACAGGCCGGTTCCGCGTCCTGCAGGCCGGCCTCTGGAGCGACCTCTCTTTGCCCGTCCCAGGCAGCTTGCCGCTTCTCGGCCTCAACGCCACGGCCGATGCCACGAACCGGCTTGCCGTCGCGGCACATGCCAGCCTCTTCAGCCATGAAGGCCAAGGGCATCAGGTCAAGGTCAACAAAGCCGCCGCGGGCGATACCGCCTCCCTGCTCTTCCAGTCGGGCTGGTCAGGCCGCGCAGAAATGGGACTCGCCGGTAACGATGAATTCGCAATCAAAGTGAGTGGCGACGGCACAAGCTGGCAGACCGCCCTGGCAATTGCGGCGGGCGGCATCGTGAAAACGCCGGCGCGCCCTATCGTCCGGGCCTCGCTTGCCGCAGCGACGTCAACACCGGCAAACAACAGCAGGACGGGTTTCGATACCCTGCATGTGCAGCAAGGCGGATTCGCGCTCGGCGCTGCTGTTCCCTCCGGCTCCGGCAACAGGCTGATCATTCCGGCAACAGGGCTTTACCTGCTGTTCCTGACAACAAGCACGGTGACATCCTCGGCCTACGGGGCACGGCTCGAGGCGAACGGCGCCAATACGCTTGCCGCCGTGGCGGGCGTAGCCTCGACGGCAGCAACCCGCGAGACGGCCTTCGGTCTCGCTGAGCTTGCAAGCGGCGACTGGCTCTCGATCATTCACTCCGGGACCGCTCAATACGAGTTCGGCGCCGGAAAGACTGAGGTCAGCGCCATTCTGATCTGAACGGAATCCAGCATCGTTTTCCTGGAAAACGCAGGCGACGGACAGCAGGATTGCGGCCGCGCCTGCGTCGCGAGGCGGCAGGTAAAGTTGTTATCAAAGTGTTACTAAGCGCTTAGTCAATTTTTAAATGTGACGGGCTAGAGTGCCCGCGTGGTCTTGAGTTGTGTAGAGAGTCCAATGACCGAAGTGATACGTCCCCGAGTAAAATATGTCATCGGCCCCGATGGCAGCCCGCTGACGATAGCGGATCTTCCGCCGCCCAACACGCGGCGCTGGGTTATCCGTCGTAAGGCTGAGGTTGTCGCGGCGGTTCGCGGTGGCCTGTTGAGCTTGGAAGAAGCCTGCGAGCGTTACACGCTAACCGTCGAAGAATTCCTGTCCTGGCAGTCGTCGATCAACAGCCACGGCCTTGCCGGCCTGCGCACGACGCGTATCCAGCAATACCGTCACTGAACCATCTGCCCCAGGCAAAAACATCATTTCGGGCCGGACGCATTTCCCTGAAGGGAGTGAAGAAGGCCCGAAATTATTGTTGAGGCAGCGTAGCACCAGAGGCCGGGCTGGGTGAAAGCATCCGCAAAACCCGTCGTCTTCGCCGCCGCAATCACGATCGCCACCAGAAGCACGTCCATCATCGACCACTTGGACAGATACGGCACGGCGTGACGATAAAACCAGCTGCCGGTTCCGCCGTCGGCAGCCACCGCCTCGGCGGCAATCCCGATCATCTTCAGGACCGGCAGTACGATCGAAACCAGCCCGACGATAAGTGCAAGCGGGATGTCCCCTCCGCTCCAGAGCGAGGAAACGATCTGAACCAGCGACGGCGTCTCATCGAAGAAATAGAGTTTCTCGAATCGGATCAGCGGCAAAACCAGCCCGAGCGCCAGAAAGAACGGGGCCGCAACAAGCAGAACTGGCCGGATCGCCGCCAATCTTTTCATCGAGCATCCCTCGGTTGAACAGTGTGTTGCCGCTTGCACCGGCTTGGCACGGCTGCGCCGGCATGTCACGGTCCGCGTCAACAACATCAGTTTCCGGAGAAATACAATGAACATTCGCAACGAAGAAAATGCGTCCGGCGGCCGGTATGTGGCCGAGGTTGACGGGCACGAGGCCGAAATGGCCTATTCCCGCACGTCACCGAAACTCATCATCATCGATCACACTGGCGTGCCGGATGCCCTGCGCGGCAAGGGCGTCGGCCAGGCACTGGCACTTCACGCCGTCGAGGAAGCGCGAAAGGGCGGATGGAAGATCTTTCCGCTATGCCCGTTCTTCAAGGCGCAAGCGCAGCGACATGATGAATGGCGCGACGTGGTGAACTGACCGCAAGAGCTCAGCACCAAAAGCCATGTATGACGGACTTCGATGTCCATCATACATGGCTTCTTCAGGCGATTCCCCGGGATGCCGCAGCCGGCATCCTCAGCTCGTCGTTCAGGCGCGGGCCCGAACGGCGCCATCGCGCTCTTCGAGCGCACTTGCGCGGGCGTATTCCGCCTGCATCTCCTCCAGCGCCTGCTCGAGCGTTTCCTCCTGCATCTTCAATTCCTTGATGGAAACCTGAAGATTGTCGGCACGCTGACGTGCCGCCTTAGCGAAGGTCGGGTAGGCGAAGTGATTCGGGTCGGAAATGCCGGACTTCTTCTCTTCGACGAGGATCTGGCTCTCCAGATCCTTCGTCATCCGTTCGAATTCCGACATCATCATCTGCAACTGCTGCAGCTGACGTCGTTTTTCGTTCACCTGAAACTCCTTCAGGCGAACTAGGCTCTCACGCGACTTCATACGCATTACTCCAGTGATGCGAGATCCCGGCTTTACTAAATTGCCCGCCGCGCACCGCTTTGAGACGGTCTGCCTGAAAAATTTTCAGCGGTATTAACAAAAACCTACCGCTGGTAACCTTTCGTTTACGGGCATCGTTAATGATAGTGCCGATGATTTAAGGGTCGGTAAATATCACTACGCGATTTCCGAAACCTTTTCATTGGTGAGTCGAATGAATCGCTTACCCGCCCTTCTTAATGTAGCAGTTGAGGATCAGGCTTTGCGAATTGTCATTGGAAAACAGCGGAATGGATCGATTGCTTAATAAATTCATTGCCTCTTGCCAGAGTGAATCAGAATTTGTTAACCATTTCGTGGCAGCTTCCAAATCACGCAGTGAAAGCATTCGGTATCGCGTAGGGGGCCAGCCCACCTTTCGGCGGCGGCAAAGGGGATAATAATGCGGGTACTACTTATTGAAGACGATAGCGCGACAGCGCAGAGCATAGAATTAATGCTCAAGTCCGAAAGCTTCAACGTCTACACCACCGATCTCGGTGAAGAGGGCGTCGATCTCGGCAAACTCTATGACTACGACATCATCCTTCTCGACCTTAATCTTCCGGACATGTCCGGATACGAAGTGCTCCGCACTCTCCGCCTGTCCAAGGTCAAGACGCCGATCCTCATCCTGTCCGGTATGGCAGGCATCGAAGACAAGGTGCGCGGCCTCGGCTTCGGCGCCGACGATTACATGACCAAGCCGTTTCATAAGGACGAACTGGTCGCCCGTATCCATGCGATCGTCCGCCGCTCCAAGGGTCATGCCCAGTCCGTCATCATGACGGGCGAGCTGATCGTCAACCTCGACGCCAAGACTGTCGAAGTCGGCGGCCAGCGCGTTCACCTGACGGGCAAGGAATACCAGATGCTGGAGCTGCTTTCGCTCCGCAAGGGTACGACGCTCACCAAGGAAATGTTCCTGAACCACCTCTACGGCGGCATGGACGAGCCGGAACTCAAGATCATCGACGTGTTCATCTGCAAGCTGCGCAAGAAGCTCGCAAATGCTGCCGGTGGCGCCAACTACATCGAAACCGTCTGGGGCCGCGGCTACGTGCTGCGCGAGCCGGATGGAGCTGAATACGCCGAGACCGCCTAAGACGCCGAACGTCCCCTTTCGACTGAGAGATCCCGCCCTCCCCGGCGGGATTTTTCGTTTGCGGTGGATGAGCTTGTTGACGAGATCGCCCATCCCAGACGCGTCATCCTCGGCCTTGTGCCGAGGATCTACGACACAGTAGTGGGTGGCAGATGCTCGGGACAAGCCCGAGCATGACGGAGGAAGACAGCTTCATTGTCAAGAAATCAGGCGGCGATTGCCCGGTTGCCGAAGACTGCCGTCAGGATCTTGCGGTCGAACGGCTTCAGCAGGAAGTCGGTTGCCCCTGCCCGCTTGCCGGCCATCAGCTTTTTCAGATCGGCCTCGATTACGCAGTAATAAATCTTGACCTCTTTGCCACCTTCCATCGCGCGGATTGCGGAAATCAGTTCGAGCGCACCGTCCATGCCGGAGTCGACGATCAAGTATTCGGGAAGTTCGGTCTGGCAGCGGGAGAGCGCTTCGCTTGCATTTGACGCCTCACTGACCAGAAAATCGAGCTCGGAAAGGATACGTTTACCCACCTTGCGCACGACATCCGAACTATCAGTGATCATGAACCGCTGCATGACTGCTCCTTCGCTCCACTTCTATACCGGTGGCGCTTCCTTAGTCTTCGAGGATAGGTCGATTAGGCTAAGGAAGTGTTACCCAAATCGGGACAGACGGCAGCGATGCGGGCATAAAACTAGGCGGCCACGGCCTCCGCAGTGAAGATGATTTCTTCGCCCGTCTGGCTGTGGCCGAGCTCCATCCGGCACTCTTCGGCGAGCAAGACGGCATAGTAGGGCTGGATCGAATGGGCATCGATCGCCTCTTCGATTTGACCAGAGGTGATCTCCACGAATTTGCCCGGCATGCGCATCAGCTTGCCCTTCGCGATGATCTTGAACTTCGCATCGAACTCGGGATTTTCGAGCGTCACTTCCAGCGAACCGCCGCGCGGGATCGACGAATAGGCGACGAGAAAAAGGTTCAGCAGCAGCTTCACGCGGTTTTTCGCAACGATGGCGCGCGGGCCGTTCCAGGTAACCTCGGTCTTCTTTTCCGCGGCAGCGAAGTCCTTGGCCGCGCGCTCTGCCTCACCGGTATCGATCGAAGCGCCGACCGAGCCGGAAGCGCCAAATGCGAGGCGTGCGAATTTGAGGCGAACGGAAGCATTGAGCGCGCTCGTGCGGATCAGGTCCATGGCGTCGGAATCAGCCCCGCCTTCATCCAGCAGTTCCAGACCGTTGTTGATCGCGCCGACCGGCGAGATGACGTCGTGGCAAACTCGGCTGCAAAGTAGCGCGGCCAGGTCGGGGCCGGTCAATGTAAGATTAGGATTTCTGGACATCATCGTCTCCTGAGGGCGGTGGATCCATCCGCCTATATCTTGCTTGATCAAAATTGCACGAAGTTTGCGCCGTACTCGCCGCCATAATGACACCATATTTGGTAAACCGATTGTTAAGACGATCGGCGCAAAATGTGTCTATTGCCGGAAACGGCTCATCGAACCGACCATGACGAACGGATCACACCATGCGCCTTCAATCCCCCAGAAGATTTATCGGCTTCTGCCGGCTTCTCGTCGCGCTGACCATATCCGCATTTATGCTCTCCTCGCAGGAGGCCGCAGCCCAGCAGGCCAGCGGCAACCAGTACACCGTCCAGGAGATCATCGACGCCGGCCACTCGTTCTTCGGCTCGACCAGCGGCGGCCTTGCCAAGGTCATTGAGGCGGCCTTTCAGAAATACGGACTGCCGAACGGCTACATCCTCGGACAGGAAGGATCCGGCGCCTTCATCGCCGGCCTTACCTATGGCGAGGGCCAGCTCAACACCAAGAATGCCGGCGAACATCCTCTTTACTGGCAAGGCCCCTCCCTTGGTCTTGATTATGGCGGCCAGGGCACGCGCGTGATGATGCTGGTCTATGACCTGCCTTCCGTGGACAGCATCTATGCCCGCTTCGGCGGCGTCAGCGGTCAGGCTTTCGTGGTTGCCGGCTTCGGCATGACGCTCCTCAAGAACAACAATGTTCTGGTGGTTCCGATCCGCACCGGCATCGGCGCGCGTCTCGGCGTCAATGTCGGCTATCTGAAGATCACCCCGGGCCCGACCTGGAACCCCTTCTGAACCTGCAGTCCGGTGGCGGTTTCTCTCCCGCCGTCACCCATCCGCCACTTGCCCTGCGCTTGGTGCGCGCTTAATCATTGGCGCTGACGCAAATCAATTCTGAGGCAATGGCGGCGCCGTGATCGAGTATGCACTTCTGTTCGGACTGGGCTTCCTGACGGCGGCGTTCCTCGTCTTCCTGATCTCGCCTGCCATCCATCGCCGCATCGTCTGGTATACGGAAAACCGGATGAAGGCGACCATGCCGCTCAGCCCGCAGGAGGTTCGCGCGCAGAAGGACATGGTGAGGGCACTCTATGCGGCCGAGAATGCCAGGACGGCCCAGGATTTGACAAGGGAGCGCGAAAAATCTCTTTCCTTGAAGCTTCGCCATGACGCTCTCGCCCTCGATGCCGGTCGCCTCTCCTCCGAAGTCGGCGCTTTGAAGGCGCAGATCGAAGATCTGAACCTCGAGGCCGCTGATTTCCGATCTCATCTTCGCAAGGACGAGACTTACATCAGCCAGCTGAAGACGAGCCTGCACATGGCCGAGCAGGCGAGCTCTGCAAAGGAAACCGAACTCGATCTCCTACGCAGCCGTCTGAACAAGCTTGCCGAACAGTCTGACAACCTCAAGATCGACATGGCTGCGCAGCAAACGGAGATGGAAAGCCTGAAATCGCGGGCCAACATGCTGCGCGACGAACGCGATACGCTGCGCAAGGACGTCGACCTTCTGCAGAAGCGCGCCAAGGATGCCGAGCAGAAGTTGACGCAGCAGGAACACAAGGTGCTCCGCCTGGAAGACAAGGGTGCCCGTGACGCGACCGCTGCTGCCGACAAGGAAACGCTGCTTGGGCGGCGCCAGCAGGAAGTCGCCAAGCTCAAGGAGCAGTTGAAGGCAACCAAAGCCGGTTTGCGCCAGGCGAACCGTGCGCTTCGTGCCGCCGGGCTGGCGGAGGCAATTGTCGAAACCACCGCGGAGGAAACGATGCAGGAAAGCGCTCCAGCGCCCGAACTTGATCCAGCAGCCGTTGCCGCCCGCCTCGCCGAGGAAGTTCGTGCCCGCAGCGCAGCCATTTCCGATCGCATCGCCAAGGCAAAGACGACGACAGCCGACGACAGCGCAATGCGCGAAGAGATCGCCTCGATCGCTGCCGGCATGGTCGCGCTGACCGTTATCAACGAAGGTCCGTCCTCGCCGATCCGTGACCTTTTGCCGGAAGGCGCCGGCAAGGAACAAGGCGAACGCGTGAGCCTCGCCGAGCGCGCTGCGACGATCCTTTCGGAGCCGGGCTAAGTCAGACCCGGCCCACAGCCGACGAGATTGCGAACAATGCGATCCCGGTCGCCGTTGCAACGTTGAGGCTGTCCAGGCCGGCGGACTGCGGAATGCGCGCGCTCCTGAAGCGCGCCAGGACTGTTTCCGGCAATCCTTCTCCTTCCGTTCCGACGACGAGCGCGATGCGATCTGACGACGGTATCGCGCGAATATCCGTCTCGCCGCGTGGCGATAAAGTCCAGATATCGAAGCCCCGTGCCGCAAGCGCGGCGAGAATGTCCAGAGCGCTGCCGTCGCGCTGATAGGGAACACTCAACACCGAGCCGACGGAAACGCGCATCGCCTTGCGGTAAAGCGGGTCGCAGGATGTCTCGTCGAGAAAAACGGCATCCGCACCGAAGGCCGCCGCATTGCGAAACATCGAACCCGCATTGTCGTGGTTGGAAATACCGCAACCCACCAACACAAGCGCGCGATCGGGCAGGCAGTCGAGCAGGCTCTCGCTGCGCTCGATCCTTTTTCCGATCGCCAAGACGCCGCGATGAAGATGGAACCCAACAATGCCGTCGAGGACGTCGGCCTCGGCGACGTAGATTGGAACCTCCGCCGGAAACCGCGCAATGATGTCGGAAACGCCTTCGACGCGGTTGCGCAGCAGCAGCACCTTCTCGGTCTTGAAGCCGCGCCCTGCCAAATGGGCTTCAGCCAGCATCCGCAGCACGACGGTGCCTTCGGCAAAGAAGCGGTTCTGCCTGCCGGTCAGGTCGCGCTCGCGGATCGCTCGGAATTCGGCAATGCGCGGGTCATCCGCGCTCTCGATCGTGACGGGAGGCGCAGCCATCGGCGCTAATTGCCGCCGACGGTGATGTCAGCGACCAAGCGGCCCGCCTTGATGTCGTAGACCAGCGCTTTGCGCTTTCCGTCGGCAGACTGGCCGAAGAACAGAATCCGGTCTCCTGACAAAGATGTGGATTGCACGGCGAAACCGGGCGGCAGCGAAACCGTGGAGCTGACCGGCGCATCCGAAGGAACGCCGGAGCCGGAGGCAGCGGCCGTTTCGGCTGGTTCCGCCTTCATCGTCTTGTAGACAACGGCGCCGAAGACCGCCATAAGGCTCACGAACATGATGACGCCCGAAACGATCTGCAACCGCACCATCTTGCGCCGGACACTTTCCATTGCCGGGTCAAGGGACTGTTCTTCCTGATCGTCTGTCTCGATTTTGGTCATTGTGGCGTCCTGCAAAAAATACTTCGGAGAAGAAGCGTCTTGAGCGACCCCTTTAAACAAGCATCCGGGATTAGGAAAGTCCTGACCGCTGATGAGAATGCCGAAGGCCGGCTCGATGCCTGGTTGACTGCACAGCTCGGCGAGGAATTCTCGCGCAGCCGCGTCAAGGTGCTCATCAAGGACGGCCAGTTGCTTGTGAACGGAGCGCCTGCCCTCGATCCGCAGAAGAAGGTGCGGCCCGGCGACCATTACGAGATCCTGCTGCCCGAGCCGGAGGACCCCACGCCGAAAGGCGAGAACATTCCGCTCGAGATCCTTTATGAGGACGACGACGTCATCGTCATCTCGAAGCCGGCCGGCCTTGTCGTCCATCCGGCCGCCGGAAACTGGACGGGCACGCTCGTCAACGCGCTGATCTACCACTGCGGTGACAGCCTGTCGGGCATCGGCGGCGTCCGGCGACCGGGCATCGTTCACCGGCTCGACAAGGACACCACGGGTGTCATGGTCGTCGCCAAGAACGATATTGCTCACCGCAACCTGTCGCAGCAATTTGCCGACCACGGCCGCACCATGCCGCTCGAACGTGCCTACAAGGCCATCGTCTGGGGCCGCCCTCGTTCGCTCAGCGGAACGATCGACGCGCCACTCGGCCGCTCGACTGGCGACCGCACGCGCCGCACGGTCAAGCGTCCCGACAGCCAGGATGCCGACGAGGCCGTTACCCATTACGAGGTGCTGGAGCGCTTCCACGAAAACCCGGATGCGACGGCGCTCGCCGCGCTCGTCGAATGTCATCTGGAGACCGGCCGCACTCATCAGATCCGCGTCCACATGGCCCACATCGGTCATCCCCTTCTCGGCGATGGGGTCTATGGCGCGCATCTCAGAACCAAGGCCAACCTTCTGCCGGAAGCGGCACGCAAGGTCGTCAACAGCTTCGGGCGGCAGGCGCTCCATGCCTATATGCTGCAGTTCGAGCACCCCCGCTCAGGTGAGCTTTTGCACTTCGAGGCGCCCCTCCCCGAAGATATGGTGGAACTGGTCGAAGCCCTGCGCCGTTAGGCACGTAACGCCATCGTGAACCGGGCAAGCTGGCTTGAACCGCCGTTCCGCCATACTTATCTGTACATAGACTAAGTGCGGGCCCGGCTTTGGGCCGCATGTCTCGGTTCGCCTGTTCAACGCGGGGGCGCGTTCCATTGGGAACCGGAATCTACATAGGAGGGTGCAATCATGGCCCGTAATACCTTGCCGTCCATTACCGCCGGCGAAGCCGGCCTCAATCGTTATCTCGACGAAATCCGCAAATTCCCGATGCTGGAGCCGCAGCAGGAATACATGCTGGGGAAGCGTTATGCGGAGCATGGCGACCGCGAAGCCGCGCACAAGCTCGTCACCAGCCATCTGCGCCTCGTCGCCAAGATAGCCATGGGTTACCGCGGTTATGGCTTGCCGATCGGAGAGGTTGTTTCCGAAGGCAACGTCGGCCTCATGCAGGCCGTCAAGAAGTTCGATCCGGAACGCGGATTCCGTCTCGCCACCTATGCCATGTGGTGGATCAAGGCTTCGATCCAGGAATACATCCTGCGTTCGTGGTCGCTGGTGAAGATGGGGACCACTGCGAACCAGAAGCGCCTGTTCTTCAACCTGCGCCGTCTCAAGGGCCGTATCCAGGCCATCGATGAAGGCGATCTGAAGCCGGAGCATGTTGCCGAGATCGCAACGAAACTGAACGTGTCCGAGGAGGAAGTCGTTTCGATGAACCGCCGCCTTTCCGGCGACGCTTCGCTGAACGCGCCTATCAAGGCCTCGGAAGGCGATAGCGGTCAGTGGCAGGACTGGCTCGTGGACGACCACGATAGCCAGGAGGCCGTGCTGATCGAGCAGGATGAACTGGAGACGCGCCGCCGGATGCTGTCGAAGGCGATGAGCGTGCTGAACGACCGCGAACGGCGTATCTTCGAGGCCCGCCGCCTTGCTGACGAGCCGGTTACGCTGGAAGATCTCTCGTCCGAGTTCGATATCAGCCGCGAACGCGTCCGCCAGATCGAGGTGCGCGCCTTTGAAAAGGTGCAGGATGCCGTCCGAAAGGAAGCGCTGGAGAGGGCACAAGCCGTCCGCGTCGTCGAATCCACGGCATAAATCAGCAAACTCATACATGAAAAAGGCGGGTCCATGCGGCCCGCCTTTTTTGTGTCCGAGCTCTGGATCAGGGTTACTGGCTCGTGCTCACGTCGCCGAGTGCAGTCCACTCCTGGATCGCCTTGTTGAACGCTTCCGTGCCGGTCGCACCCTTCTGGATGGTGATCAGCGCGCGACGGCCATTGCGATAGGTGATCGGGATATCGATCCAGTCGCGCGTTTGAAGCAGCTGGAGATTAGCCTTTCGCGCGTCCGGATAATCATTCAGCGCGACCATGTGGAAATCGTCGGTGATCTTGGCAGGCACGGCAATCAGCGCGTCGCCGCGATCCTGCTCCGTGCGCTTCATTGAAATGCGCTGCACGCTTTCGATGCTGCCGCCCTCGAAATTCGGCGGAAGCGAGAAAACGACTTCGACGAGATGGCTCGCCGGAAGCGACGGATCGGAGTTGCGCTTGAAGGTCACGAGAACCGAAAGATTGCGCTCCGGTACCGTCACGTTGGCTTGCACAGTCGATTCCTGTTTGCCTGCCTGATCGGTTTCATGCTGGACGCTCCAGATGACGGATCCCTGGATCGCCGTCGGCGAGCTTTCGCCGATCCGCTCTTCGTAGAGGAACATCTTCTCCGTCGCACCGGCGGGCGTCTGCTGAGCGGCCGGAGCGGTTTGGACCTGCTGAGGGGCAGCGGCCGGAGCGTCTGTCGCCTGTCCTTGGGCGGGTGTACCGGCCTGCGCGGCTGGCGCCGGCGCAGCGGATGCGACGTTCTGTTCGGAGACGGACTTGCCTTCGGCGGTCGGCGTGCCGGGAGCGGCGGCCGGGCCGTTATCGACTTCCGTGCCGTCAGCCATAAGACGCTGTGTGAACTTGTTGTTCGTAGCGGAGCCGTCATCACGGGCGGCAGCCTGCTGGTCCTTCTCGGCCGGCTTTGCCGCTTCGGTATTTGCCGCGGGCGCCGCTGGCGTCGGGCTTCCGGAAGAGGCAGCCGGCTCGCCGTCGGCCGTCTTAGACGGCGCGGAACTGACCAAACCGTTGAACATCGCGACCAGCTGGTCACGGTTCATCCAAGCGGCATAGGCGCCCCCGCCCAGCACCGCCAGCACCACGAGCATGGTAATGGCCGCGCCGACGCCAAAGCGCCGACGCTTCGGCTCCATGCGGAAATTCTTGTTCTGCAGTTTGGCCGCAAGCAGATGGTCGACACCGTCGGACGGCACGGAATCGTCGTCTTCCGCCACGACGCCGCGGTGGTCGTAGCCTCGAAGTGCCTTGGCCTCCTGCCACTCTGCACCCGGAACGTCGGCGACGGGAGCTCCAGTTTTGCCGTTGATATCCTCAAAGAGGTCCGCATCGTTAAACTGTGCCGCAACGGGCTTCTTCTTGTCCTGACCTGCCTCGATCGGCGGCAGGTCGTCGAAGGCCGCAGCCTCCCATGAGAAGCCTTCGTTCGCGGGCGGCATCTTCGGCAGCACCGGTGGAAGCGCCGCAATGGCTTCCTCGAAAGCGCGCGCCGCGTCGCTGGTCGACTCGGCCGGCGGCACGATCCCCGAAAAGTTCCTCACCTCCTCGGCAGCCCACGCGGCCTCCGCTTCCTTCGCGGGCTCGGACGGGATCTGAGCAGCAGGTTCGGCCCATACGGGATCGAAATGCGCGGCAGTTTCCGCTTGAAGCGGCTCTTCGCGGCTGTGCTCTACGAATTCCTCCGGCTTCTCGAAAGCGGCGACAGGCTCGACGAGGCGATTCGAGGGATTGTATTCGTTGATCGGCGGGAGTGGCTTGGGCTCGGCCGCCGGTTCGGATTCAACCGCGGGCTCGGCTTCGAAGGCAGGTTCCGGCTCGAAAGCAGGCGCCTCCACATGAGGCTCATGTGCCGCAACATGGTATTCCTCGACCGGCGCTTCGTCGTGATGCGACGCCGCCCACTCCTCAACAGGGGCCACTTCCTCAACGGGGGCGGTTTCCTCAACGGGGGCGGCGGCTTCTTCGGCGGGGCGCTCCCATTGTGCCTCTTGAGGCGGCGCGGGCTCATCCGCCGCAACGACGGGCTCCTCGTAATGGGCCGCCTCTTCCCGAGGCTCCTCTTCATGCTGATATTCGACAGGTTCGGCGGCTTGCTCACGAGACTCGGCAACCGGTTCATCCACCGGCTCGGGCGCAGGAGCAGGTTCGGCGAATGCCTCGACTGGAGGTTCCTCATGGACAGGCGCTTCGGCAGCAGCCGCAGCAGCCGCAGCAGTCGCAGCCTGGTCTTCCGGCAATGCCTCGGAATGCTCTGCTTCCACCTCGCGAATAGCCGCATCGAGCTTATCCAGCTGGCGTTGCAGCATCGCTTCCGGCGGACGCGGCTTCATGTTTTCGAGCTGCCGCTGCACGGCACCGCGCGCGCGCTCGTAAACCTTCACCCGCATCTCGGGTGTATTTTCGGCCAGGCCGTCCACCGCCCGCCGGATAACTGCAATAAAATCAGCCATTAGTACTTTCTCGAGGGGCCAGGTCGCCCAGAGCCTGGCCAGATGTCTTAGTGACCCGCGACATTAGTCCTCAAAAGGATCAGTCACAAGTATCGTGTCGTCTCGCTCAGGACTTGTAGACAAGAGAGCGACAGGCGCCCCGATCAGCTCTTCGACCTGGCGGACATACTTGATCGCCTGGGCCGGCAGATCGGCCCAGCTGCGCGCGCCAACCGTCGATTCTTTCCAGCCTTCAAGCGTAATATAGACCGGCTCCACGCGCGCCTGCGCGCCCTGGCTGGCCGGAAGATGATCGATCTGCTCGCCGTCCAGCTTGTAGCCGACGCAGATCTTCAGTTCGTCGAGGCCGTCGAGAACATCAAGCTTCGTCAGCGCAATCCCGGTAATGCCGTTGGTTGCGACCGACTGGCGGACCAATGCCGCGTCGAACCAGCCGCAGCGACGCTTGCGGCCCGTTACCGTCCCGAATTCATGGCCCTTTTCACCGAGGAACTGGCCGATGTCGTCATGCAACTCGGTCGGGAACGGACCCTCGCCAACACGCGTCGTATAGGCCTTGGTGATGCCGAGGATGTAACCGAGCGACCCCGGACCCATGCCCGAACCGGCCGCAGCCTGACCGGCTACGGTGTTCGAGGACGTCACGAACGGATAGGTGCCATGATCGATGTCGAGCAGGCTGCCCTGCGCGCCTTCGAAGAGAATGCGGGCGCCCTTGCGGCGTTCCCTGTCGAGCAGGAGCCAAACGGTATCGCGGTATGGAAGCACGCGGTCGGCGATCGACGTCAGCTCGGTCATGATCGCGTCATGGCTGACCTCGGCGACGCCAAGGCCGCGGCGCAGCGCATTGTGATGCGTCAGGATGCGGTCGACCTTGCCCGGCAGCGCCTCAAGATCGGCGAGATCCATGACGCGGATCGCGCGGCGGCCGACCTTGTCTTCGTAGGCCGGACCGATACCGCGGCGCGTCGTGCCGATCTTCGTGCCGCTATTGGAGGCAGCATCTTCCCGGTAGGCATCGAGCTCGCGATGCAGCGAGAGAATAAGGGTCGCGTTGTCGGCGATGCGCAGGTTCTCGGGAGAAATCTTGACGCCCTGCTTTTCCAGCTTCTCGATCTCGGCGATCAACGCATGCGGGTCGACCACCACGCCGTTGCCGATCACTGCCATCTTGCCCGGGCGCACGACGCCGGAAGGCAGCAACGAGAGCTTGTAGCTGGTGCCGTCGATGACCAGCGTATGGCCTGCGTTGTGCCCGCCCTGATAGCGCACAACGATATCCGCACGTTCCGAAAGCCAATCGACAATCTTGCCCTTGCCTTCGTCACCCCACTGCGAACCGACCACGACTACATTCGTCATTAAACTCTTCCTGTTACCAGCGGATCAACCGCTCTGCTCAAACCCGCGCATCTATAAAGCTTTGTCTTTTGGAAAGCGACCCTGTTATCACGGGGAATTGGGCTTTTTGCGTGACAAATCAGCCCGCCACGGGCTAATTGCCGGTGCATCGGCAGCATTCAGAGCTCTTTTTTGGAAGACGGGAAGAATCATCCTTGCGGATCACGGCCTACCTTTGTCTCATCGTCGCAGCGCTATGCTGGGGCGGAAACGCCGTCGCCGGAAAACTGGCGCTCGGCCATGTCAGTCCGATGATGCTGACTTTCCTGCGCTGGACGCTTGCGACCACGCTGATTGCGGCAGTGTCGTTTCCGCAGTTCAGGAAGGACTGGCCGCTCGTCCGCAAGAACCTGCCTCTGCTGTTTTTCTACGGCATGATCGGTTACACGATCTTCAACGCCGTGCTTTACTCTGCGTTGCAGTACACGACCGCCATCAATGTCGCGATCGAGCAGGCCGGCATCCCGATGCTGATCTTTCTGCTCAACCTCATCTTCTTCCGCACAATTGTTTCGACCGCGCAGATGGTCGGGTTCGGCATGACGCTCGCCGGCGTCATCTTGACCGCCACCCATGGCGATATGGCCACACTGTTGAAGCTGGGCCTCAATCGCGGCGACGCCCTGATGCTGCTGGCGGTCGCCGCCTATGCAATCTACACGATCTTTCTGCGCTGGAAGCCGCCGGTTGATTGGCGAACGCTGATGGCCTTCCCCGCGTTTGCGGCAGCATTGTCGTCCCTGCCGTTCCTGCTTTGGGAGGGTGCCGCCGGCAATATCCAGATGCCTGACGGCAAAGGCTGGATCATCACCATCTATACGGCGATCTTCGCTTCACTGCTCGCGCAGATCCTCTACATCAAGGGCGTCGAATGGATCGGCGCCAACCGCGCCGGTCTCTTCATCAATCTCGTTCCGGTTTTCGGCACCCTGCTGTCCGTGCTGCTGCTCGGCGAAGCGTTGCAGCTCTTTCATATCGCCGCATTGGTTCTGACGCTCGGCGGCATTGCCATCGCCGAAAGGGGCCGCCCGGAGCTCGCCGCTCCGACCGCGCCCGCATCCCCGATGGATTGACCTGCGAACTACCCGAGTTCCAGCGTCGTCACGCCGAAGACATTCTTCAGCGGGATCGCAGGCGCGCCGCCGCGATACATGCGTGCCGTCTCGAAGACCGGCTCAAGACCTATGCTTTCGGCCAGTGCGACCGCCTCCCGGTTGGGTACCGGGACATCGATGAAAACCGGTGCATCGCCGGCTTCCGGCAACAAGCCGGCAAGCAGCGCGGCTGCGGAGTCGGCATCCGCCGCAAAAAGCGGCCCGATCTTGTAACCCTCGTAGCAGCGCCGGATCGTCGCGTAACCGCGAATCTTGCCGCTCTTGCGGACGACCAATGTCATGCGGCCGCGCCGCCTCCTGCACCAGGCGGCAACGAATTCATTGCGCGGTTCCGGGAAAATCGAGGCATCGTAACGGAAGAGCCCGTCCAGCTTGTCGGAGACCGGATGCGCCGCGAGTGACGAGCGTGGCAGGATCGTGGCGACACCGCCGTAGCGCACCGTCATGTGCGCCGTCTCGAAGCCTGCCCTGCGGTAATTCGCCTGCTGAGCGGCAACACCGTCGAGACCGATCGTACGGTCCGCTGCTGACTCGATCCCCACATTCCAAAGGGCCTTGCCGTAGCCTCTGCCGCGGAAATCCGGATGGACGATAAAGAGACCGAGAAACGCAAAACGCTCGCCGTATTTCACCACGGAAATGGAGCCAACCGGTACTTCGCCGAGCGCGCCGACGAAAAAGCCGGAGGGGTCGGCCTCCTGGAAAGCGAGTGAATCGTCGAGCCCGGGATTCCAGCCTTCTTGCCTTGCCCATTCGAGCACAAGCTCCAACTCACCCGGCCGTATCGCACGAACCGCAAATTCCGAACTCATGCAACCTTCCCATGCAAACCCTGCCGTAAGTTTGCAGGGAGGAATATCCAGAAACACTAAAGTCTAGAGACCACCGCATCGCTGCCAGGCGCAAAGAAACATGCTCATGGCTGAAACGATCTGCATCGATCGTCAAAAGGCACGACACGAAATTCCTCGCGCCGCGAATATCATGAAACAACGCCGTTACAATCTCAAGAAAATTGCTTAAGAAATTGGAACCGAAAGCAGGGGAGTAAACGGGAAAACAATAAGGCCCGCAGGCTTTCGGCGATATCATCCACTCACATCGGCCTTCGAGCCGAATAAGCGCATTTTCACTATTTCGTTGAGTATTTCGCTTCTCTTGTTGACTAGATACTGTTTGCCAGACGTAGTGATGCGGGCGACCGCCTTCTGACGAGTGAATGGATTTGGCCAGCGAGCCCTCGCGCCAGCACCTGAAAACGCCGGCGCTGCATCGTAAGCGGCGGGCAGTGCTTTGGCTGATGGTCGCCGCTTCGCTTTCGGTCATCGGCGGCACAGTTCTCCTCTCCAATGACATGCGCAATCTACGTACGCTGGCTGCGCGTTTCGGATATGAGCTGCCGGACGAGAGCGTGGTGGTCCACAAGGAAGCAGAAACGGCCAAGCCCCCGATTCAACCGAATCCGGCCCCGGTTCGCGTCGACTTTTCGAAGCATCTGCTCGAGGCGCCCCGGATCGAGCTTGCGGGCGGCTTCCTGAGGACTTGGCGGACGACAGGCCCCACAATGTGCGAAGCCCTGCGCAAGGCGGGCATCGAGACCACGCCATGGCGCCCCTCGGCTTTTGGCAGCAGTGCCTATGAGTGTTCCTTCCAGGAGGTCTACAAACAGGATGAGGAACGGCCGCTGAGTTCGGTCTTTTTGATTGTTCGCGGAGACCGCAAGGGCGCGATCTTCAACATGCGCGCCAAGATCGTCGGCCCGGCTACCGACGGCGCCGGGCGGCTTGACCCGTCGGTGATGCGCATTTTCGATACGATGCTCGCGCAACCGCACTGGCTGGATTTCAGCGACACATTGGCCGCAATCCGCGAAATGAAGGATGTGAAAGAGGATGGCTTCGGTGCAAGCGTCAGCTTCACCCGCGAGTTCACGAGCGAAAACAGCTTCAACTTCATCGTGACGATCAGGGCCGCGCCTGGCCCGCAATTGCGGACCAGGGCTTATTTTTCACGCGAGCGCTGGATGACGGCGCCGGACGTTGAGGCATCCGAAAACCTCCCGCAGATTTTCGGTAGGCTTCAGAGATAGGGCGCGAAAAAGCGCCTGACGGCGTCGATCTCATTCGGCCGGATATCATGGCCGCCCGGGTGCCACTCTGTCTTCGTCTGAGCACCCTGCCCTTCGAAATAGGCTGCTAGCGCCTTGGTCAGCGGGACCGGGCAGATCGGATCGCGTTCGCCCGCTGTGATCAGCACCTTGCGCCCATTGAGTTCCGGGTTCGCTTTCGGCTGGAACGGGACGAGCGGGTGCATGAGCACCGACGCATCGAACAGCCCTTTCTCGATCAATACATTCGCAAGAATGTTAGCTCCGTTGGAGAAGCCAAGACCCAGGATGTGTGACGCTCCGTGATCGACGGTCATGTCCTTGACGAAGGCCGCCATCTTCTGCGTGGCTCTGGCGAGATCATCCATATCGTAGACGCCCTCGCCCGTGCGCTTGAAAAAGCGCGCCGCCCCATGCTCCGAAACATCCCCACGGGGGGAAACGATCGTCGCGTCGGGCAATAGCCGCCGCCCGAAATCGAAGAACTGGTTTTCATCTCCCCCGGTGCCATGCAGCACGAAGAGAATGGGCTTTCCTGGTGCACCGGCATGCAGCCGGTGCACGTAGCTGTGGTCGTTCATCGTTCCATCCTTAAGCTTCGAGCGGCTGCAGATGCTGCTCGAGCAGCTCCCGCAGATGCGCGTGCTGCTGTGGCAGCTTCAGCGCTTCGCCGAGATGAGCCGTGTCTTCGTCCCGGTTGAAGCCGGGTTCGTTGGTGGCAACCTCGAACAGAACGCCGCCCGGCGTGCGGAAATAGATCGCCCAGAAATAGTCGCGGTCGATGACCGGGGTCACCTGGTAACCCGTATCCATGAGGGCCTTGCGGACCTCGAGCTGCTTCTCCCGGTTTTCGACGGCAAAGGCAACGTGGTGCACGGAACCGGCACCCGGCAGGGCGCGAGAGATATTCGGCATCGTTTCGAGATCGACGAGATGTGCGCCATTGCCGCCCGGCATAATCAAACGCTTCACGCCGTCCTTCTCGTCCTGAACTTCATAGCCCATGAATTTCAGGAGCTCGGCCGTCGCACCCTCGTCACGAAGCCGCATGGCCACGGAGTGGAAACCGCGAATCCCATGGTCTTCGCTGATGCCGCCATGCGTCCAGGGCTGGCGGTTGTCGTCCTTGACTTCAACAAGTGCGAGACCGTCGCCGTCGGGACCGGCGAAGTTCAACCGCTTTTCTCCAAAGCTCTCGTCGGCCTTGAGGCCGCTGACGCCGAGCTTGGCGAGACGGTCGCTCCAGAAACCGAGCGAACCTTCGGGAACGGAAAAGACGGTCGTGCCGACTTCGCCGGTGCCCGGACGGCCCTGCGCCATCTTCGGGAACGGGAAGTAAGTCATGACCGTGCCGGGGGCACCGGTCTCGTCGCCATAGTAGAGATGGTAAACTTCAGGCGCGTCGAAGTTCACGGTTTTCTTGACGCGGCGCAGACCGAGTGCGTTCGTGAAGAACTGATTGTTGGTGCGGGCGTCCTCCGCCATGGAAGTGACGTGGTGCAGACCCTTGATCTGGTTGAGCATATCGAAACCCTTTTTCTTGCCCGCAACGGCGGGCGTTGGATGGGTTATAGATGAGCCCTTGGAGCGTTTTGGAATAGCCGTGGAGATCAAAACGCATTGTCTCCGTTCATTGAACAACGATCAGCAGCTGTTCAATAAGTCTGGCTATCCTGCGGATTAGCCGGTAGCTCCCACGCCACCGGCGTGCGGCCATGGGACTGCAGAAAGGCATTCGCTTTCGAAAAATGCCGGCAGCCGAAAAATCCGTTATGGGCCGAAAGCGGTGACGGATGCGGCGCCTTCAGGACGAGATGGCGGTAGGAGTCGACGAAGGCCGCCTTTCGCTGCGCGTAGGAACCCCAGAGCATGAAGACGACCGAGTCGCATTGCTCGTTGACCTTGCGGATCACCGCATCGGTGAATTGCTCCCAGCCCTTGCCCTGATGCGACGCTGCCTGCGCCTCCTCGACGGTCAAAACGCTGTTCAGCAGCAGGACCCCCTGCTGGGCCCAATGCTCCAGGAAGCCATGCCGCGCCGGTTTGATGCCGAGGTCGGCTTCCATCTCTTTGTAGATGTTTACCAGCGACGGCGGAATACGCACGCCGGGCCGAACGCTGAAGCAAAGCCCGTGCGCCTGCCCGAGACCGTGATACGGGTCCTGCCCGAGAATGACGACCTTCACCCGGGTAAGGGGCGTCAGGTCGAGCGCCCGAAAATACTCCGAACCTTTGGGAAAGATGCGCTTGCCAATCTGCTTCTGGGCCAGCAGGAAATCCTTGAGCTGCGCCATGTACGGGCTGGAAAATTCAGCCGCGAGCGCCGTCTTCCAGCTTTCTTCAAGCGCAATGGTCTGTTCGCTCATCGATCATCCCTGTTCAACCGCATGGCCGACGGATTGCCCTAAGCCCTAAAGGGAATACGCGGAATATTTTAGTCACCTATCGCGGCTAAAATTTACGAAGTATCGTTAGACCGGTGACAATGGCGCGGTAAAGCAAGCGTCAGCAAGGATTTAACACGAATGAAGTTTGGCACAAGCGGCCTGCGCGGCCTCTCCACCGATTTGAAAGGCAGGGCATCGGCCGTCTACGCCACGGCATTCGGGCAATATCTTCTCGAGAGCGGGCGTGCGGGGCACGGCGATCTCGTTCTGATCGGCCGCGACTTTCGTGACTCCAGCCCCGAAATCGCTGCGACTTGCGCTGCGGCACTCTCCGCGCTCGGCTTCAGAGTCGCTGACTGCGGCACCGTTCCGACGCCGGCATTGGCGCTCTATGGGCTCCGGCACAAGGCGGCCAGCCTGATGATTACCGGTTCGCACATTCCGGCCGACCGCAACGGCATCAAATTCTACCGGCCCGACGGCGAAATCGACAAGGCAGACGAAGCGGCGATATCCGATCTCGCAGCCAAGCTCGACGCCTCGATACCCAAAGCGGCCGCCACAGCCGGCACAAAAGTCGAAGACAAGACGGCTGACTGCACGGAAGCCTTCGTTGCGCGCAATGCCGGTATCCTTTCTGCAAATGCTCTTTCCGGCCTGAAGATCGGCGTCTATCAGCACAGTACGGTCGCTCGCGACCTTCTGGTTCAGCTGCTGTCGCATTACGGGGCCGACGTCGTTGCCCTCGGACGATCGGAAACATTCATACCTGTCGATACCGAAGCGGTCTCGGCGGAAACCATCGCGCTCCTGCAGGATTGGGCAAAGTCGTTGAAGCTCGACGCTGTCGTTTCCGCCGATGGTGACGGCGACCGGCCTCTGGTCACCGACGAAACCGGCATGCCGCTGCGGGGCGATCTCCTCGGGCTGATTGCTGCGAACTTCCTGAACGCGGGCACCGTCGTCACGCCCGTCACCTCCAACTCCGGCATCGAAGCCGCCGGCGCCTTTGCCGTCGTGCGGACACGCGTCGGCTCGCCCTTCGTCATATCAGGCATGCAGGCAGCCAGCTCCGCGGGCAAAGACCGCATCATGGGTTTCGAGGCCAACGGCGGCTTGCTGACCGGCTCGGATTTCACCGTCAACGGCAAGACCGTGGACACACTGCCGACGCGCGAGTGTTTCCTGCCGATGCTCGCCGTGCTTTCGCTGGCAGCAGCGCAAAAGAAGCCGCTCTCGGCAATCGCCGGTTCCTATAACCTTCCGGTTGCTGCCGCCGACCGGCTGGAGAACTTCCCCGTCGAAACCAGCGCAAAGCTGATGGCTTACCTGCGCGCATCGCCGGAAAATCTGGCCGAATTCCTGGCACCGATCGGAAAACCTTCCGCGACGAGCGATATCGACGGATTGCGGGTCACGCTGGCCGACAAGCGCATCATTCACTTCCGCCCCTCTGGCAACGCGCCGGAAATGCGCTGCTATGTCGAGGCGGAAAACGAACACGCCGCAACGGAACTGCTTGAAGCCGGACTGAACCGGATCAGGCAATGGGCCGGACAGAATTGATTGAAGACAAAAGACTTTGAGGAAACGCACCCGATGACGCAAAAGATCGTTCCCGTGATCATGGCAGGAGGCAAGGGCACGCGCCTCTGGCCACTGTCGCGCGCAACTGCGCCGAAGCAATTCATTCAGTTCATCGGCGACAAGACCCTGTTCCAGGAAACACTTGTCCGCGTCTCCGACCCCGCACTTTACGAAGCGCCGGTCGTGCTGACCAATGAAGAATTCCGCTTTCTCGTGGCCGAACAGGCCCGCGAGCTCGATCACCCGCTGAAGGCCATCCTGCTCGAGCCCGTCGCCCGCAACACCGCGCCCGCCGTCGCCGCCGCTGCCGCTCTCGTTGCCGAGGCTTTCGGCAAGGACGTGATCATGCATGTGCTCGGCTCGGACTATGAGATCGTCGCCGACCAAAGCTATTTCGACAGCGTCCGCGCAGCGCGGGAAACGGCCGCTACCGGCAAGCTCGTCACCTTCGGCATCAAGCCCACCGAGCCGGCGACCGGCTACGGCTACATCGAGGGCGGCAAGAACCTTCCGACCGGCGCGCAGACGGTGAAGCGCTTCATTGAAAAGCCGCCTCTGGACAAGGCGAAGGAGATGCTGGCAGCCGGCGATTTCTACTGGAATTCGGGCATGTTCATGTTCCAGGTTTCGGTGCTTCTTGGCGAAATGCGCGCCCATGCGCCGGATGTCGTGAAAGCGGCCGATGCTGCGGTCGCGAAGTCCACACGCGACCTCGACTTCATCCGCCTCGATTCCCCGTCCTTCGCGAAGGCGCCGAACATCTCGATCGACTATGCGATCATGGAAAAGACGGAAAACGCCGCCGTCGTGCCCTCGCCATTCAAGTGGTCTGACCTCGGCAGCTGGGACTCCGTGTGGAAAACCGGCACGCGCGATCCGAATGGCAACGTCGCGACTGCCAATACGACACTTGTCAATAGCCGCAACTCGCTGGTGATGAGCCACGGCGTTCATCTCGCCGTCCAAGGCATGGACGACGTTGCCGTGATTGCCAGCGAGGATGCCGTCTATGTCGGTAAGCTGCAGGACAGCCAGAGTGTTGGCGATCTCGTCAAGACGCTCGCCGCCCTGCCCGCCACATCGAAACTGACGGAGACGCATCCGACCTCATATCGGCCCTGGGGCGGTTACACGTCGATCCTCAACGGCGACCGCTTTCAGGTGAAGCGCATCTTCGTCACGCCCGGCAAGAAGCTCTCGCTGCAGAAACATCATCACCGCTCGGAACACTGGATCGTCGTCAAGGGCACGGCCGAGGTGACGATCGGCGAGAACGTCCAGATGCTGCGCGAAAACGAGTCGGTCTATATCCCGCTCGGCGAGGTCCACCGGCTCGCGAATCCCGGCAAGATCATACTGGAACTGATCGAAGTGCAAACGGGTTCCTACCTCGGTGAGGATGACATCATCCGCATCGTCGACGAGTTCGGCCGTAGCTGAAACGTGCCGCTGTCTTGAATTTGTAAGTGTGCGCCTGTAACACGATCGCGTTTTGCCGCCGTAGGCCGCGATCGTTTTACATGATGAAGGTTATCCCATGCGCATAGTTATGATTGGTTCGGGTTACGTCGGTCTCGTTTCCGGCGCCTGCCTTGCGGATTTCGGACACCACATCACCTGCGTCGATAAATCAGAGGCAAAGATCGACGCGCTCATGGCCGGCGAAGTGCCGATCTTCGAGCCGGGCCTTGACGCCATCATCGAACACAACCGCAGCGCCGGCCGCCTGGATTTCTCCAAGGAGCTGACAGGGCCGGTCGCCGATGCCGATGTCGTCTTCATCGCGGTCGGCACGCCGTCGCGCCGCGGCGACGGCCACGCCGATCTGAGCTACGTTTATGCCGCCGCGCGCGAGATCGCCGCAGCCGTTACCGGCTTTACCGTCGTGGTCACGAAATCCACCGTTCCCGTCGGCACCGGCGACGAGATCGAGCGCATCTTCCGCGAGGAATTCCCCGGCAAGGACATCGCCGTCGTCTCGAATCCGGAATTCCTGCGCGAAGGCGCGGCGATTACCGATTTCAAGCGTCCGGACCGCATCGTCATCGGCACGGAAGACCCGCGCGCGACGGAAGTCATGCGCGAAGTCTACCGGCCGCTCTATCTCAATGAAGCACCGCTTTATTTCTGCGAGCGCCGTACGTCGGAGCTGATCAAATACGCCGCTAACGCCTTCCTCGCCATGAAGATCACCTTCATCAACGAGATCGCCGACCTTTGCGAACAGATCGGTGCGGACGTGCAGAAG
>NZ_JBNDHS010000040.1:0-54787 GCF_056755095.1 Rhizobium sp. SVR5-9E
TAGCCGCCAAGCACAGCACCTAGCCGCGGCAGCCGCTCTCCAACCAACGCCGTGGTATGCGACAGGGCTCGCCATTTCTGACACGTTTGGACGAGCCCTGGTCGTATTAAGGCCGGACGATCGGCGTCCTGAACATGGTCTTGTTCGCTCGCTCCTGAGCATCATCGAGCTTACTGCTCAACACCTCGACGCGGGTCGCGACCTTGTTAATGCTCTCAATCGCGGTGTCGAGTTTCCCCCCGAGCGATTCCACGACGCGATCAACGCGCGCGTTTGCCGCCTCGATCCCCTTCTTATTTTCCGCCGTCGCCTCAAGAGCTCTCGTCACCTGGAATGAAAGCGGTGGAATTTGCGACACCTGCTGCTGGGGGTCGTCGAGAACCTTCTGTGTCCGCTCTTGAGCACTTCGAATATCGGCGATGTCGCGGTTAAGACTGACCCATACCCCGCCGACGGCAAAGGCATTGGCCAATCCAGCGCCGATGATGGCGATGAAATGAACCGGATTAATCTTCGGCTTCTCAACTTCGATGTGCATGGTGTCTCCGTTCATTCCTGCGCGCCCTGCCCTTCAAATGCTCTATGCGATGCTTGACCGACGAAAGCCGATCGACTATTTCGCCGCCGCCGTGCTCGCTAAGCTTCGAGGCGGCAACAGGAGGGCTCGGCCTTACGAGGAGGCCGGGCCCTCGCTACCAGCAGCCCTGAGAGGCGCCGAAGCGATTATGTGATGCCACCTGGTTGGCAAATGGCCGGTCGTTTCGGAGGATGAGCACCGACGTCTCAAGGCTTGGCTGAAGCTTCTCGAACCCGGCGCATGCAGTCGGCTTTGTCGCTGTCTGGCAGCCCGAAATCATTGCACAGAGCGGCAGCATCAAGCGAAGAGACTTGACCATTAATTTTTCCTTTTTCGGCGAAGCGCTTCACCGCAGTTTCTAGCGCCGCGGTTGCGGCTTGCTGGCGCCCCTCAGAGCGTCCGACGAGGATTGCAGGGTAGATGGCAACGAGAGCGCCCAACGCCGCTCCCGCTCCAATCTTGAGCCATTCAGGCAGCAGCTTGAGCATTGACCGCCACCTTCAGATCGAGGGCATCCTGCAGCTCGTCCCTCTTGCGCTTAGCGTACCAGCGATAGGCAAGGCCGCCGATCGTCAACACGGCGCTGGCGATGATCAGCCCCGCGACAAGCTTGCCGATGAATTCGCTGCTCGTGCTGAGCGGCGTCAACTGGTCCTGAGCCTGCTGCAGTGTGCCGGCGAGAGTGCCGGAGCCAATGCCGCCCCCGGTCGTCGCGTCCGCAACTGCCAGCACCGGAGCGGGCTTCGCGTCGGAGATCAGCGCCTTGGCTTCGCCGCCGGCGACATACTCGATCTCGGGGCCAACCGAGCCGGTTGCCCAGGCTTGACCGACCGCGCGCACGCCGTTGACGCGGGCTGTCCAGCCTTTGCCGAACGTCTTCCATGTCTTCAGCGCCTTGAGGAAGGCAAGACGCCGGTCGAGGATGCGCGCAATCAGGCTGTCGTTGTCGTTGACGCCCCCGAGAGCGAGAAGCGTCCCCTGCCCGAGAATGCCGTCAATGAGCCCTTGATAGAGACCCATCGCCTGAAGCGCGCGCTGCAGCCATTTGACCGACTGCGCAACGCCGGAATGCACCGAACCGTCAAAGACGACACAGGAGACGCCAGGCGCCAGCTTGTCGCCCTTGATTTCGTCCCAGTATTTCTGGCGGTAGATGGCCTCCAGCTCGGAGTTGCTGATGTTTCTTACCGGCATGAGGGGCAGACCATGCGAGCGGCGATACTCGTCATAGACGCGTTGCGTGACGCCCTTCATCGTTGCGCCGCCGGGATCCTTCGGATTGTTGGAATAGCCGCCTTCGATGATAAGCACCTTGGCGAGAGAACGTGCGAATTCGTTTGCGGGGTCAAGGACCTGCATAGGGATGCTCCGATTTTGTAGGGTTAGGCAGAAGACGGTCGCGAAGGATGCCTGCTCATCCTGATATCTTGCGATAACCAGACGCATTGCCGCCTGATATGGATAGTAGGTCTTGAGCACCTCACGGACGCTAGAGCGGCCGCAGGGGGTGAGTGGTTAAGCTGCGGCCCGCTCTTTCTCACTTTTTCGAGGTGCGCGAATGTTCTGGGATTTTTCCACAATCACTTTGATCTTCATTGCGCTTCTTGTCGGCCGAGAAGCTCAGACTGTGCTTGCCAAGGCGCGGCTATCGAACTGGCCCCGCTTCACACTCCGATAAACGCCTCGGACAGGAACACGTCCATTGGATGTTAACCGGCCGTTATCCTTACCGGTTCATTTCGATGGCACGAATCGAGGTGCGCCCCATCTAAATTGTCGCGCCGCACATTCCTCCCTGCGGCAAAAGGAGACCCGGTGGCACCCCAGAATTTCTGCCGGGTCTCCGCACCGTCGCGAAGAACTTCGCACGATCCATGGGATGCTCCATATACTTCGGAAGGTTCCGGCAAGCCGCCGGCGCGTAGAGCCGACCGCTTAGTTTGTGGCGCGCGGAACGTCTGTTCTGCCGCCATTCATGATCGGCGCTGTAGAATTGCCAAAGCAACTCTTAAGGAGGACCAGGAGGACTCTAAATGCGCGCACTTGTTATGCTGATAGCGGCCGCAGCCGCCGTGATCGCCCCGTCCATCGCACTTTCTCAGGAAATTTATATCGGGCCCGGCAGCCCCCGATATTACGATTCACCCCGCGGGTACTATGACGCGCCGCGCTATGACTACGACGACGATTACCGCTACCGTTATGATCGCCGCGCTAGCCGCCGTTGTGATCCCGACCTTGCGATGGACAAGGCGCGTGATCGGGGTATCCGCCGCGGGCGCATTGTAAACTACTCGTCAAACTCTGTCGCAGTTGACGGAATGACGCGCAGAGGTCCCATGCGTGCGGAGTTTTATAACAAGCGAGGTTGCCCGATTATCCGGACCTTTTACCTCGATTAATGGCTGAAGCGCGGATGCGGGTGGCCGGAACCTTCCGGCGGCCTCATTGTTCCCCGAGTCTCTTCTGCAAACCGAAGCTTATCTCGGCCAACTTCCCGAGCGCGACGGGAAAGACGACGGTGCACATAGCCGGCGCGTCGGCAGAATCAATTCGGCACTTGCTCTCGATCGTGGCCTTGGTCATTGTCGCTGCACCAGTTCTCGCCTTTTCCTAAAGAAGTGTGTATCGACGTCCGACGCAGCATTGAATGTGCTGCGCCGGTGGCTGACCCGGCGCGGCATGGAGACCCGGTAAGGCCCCAGCCCTATGCCGGGTCTCCGCTCTCGCCGCGAAGTGCCGCGTAGAAGTTTGAGCGGATGTAAAAGCTCCCAATTGACTGACGGTCTGATTTCTCACTATGTTTGCGCGCTGCCCACACATTGGGCAGTGGGGCGTGGAAACCCCTCAGAGGCGGCTTTGTGCAGCCGTGACTTGCACTCTCCGAACAAACGGTCGGGGAGGCCCGCGCGTATGTTCAGGGGGCAACCCTAAAGGCGCGGGCGCTCTCCTCTGAGAGTTTCCAACTCCCCGACTCTTGTTCAGGGGGAAATTATGCGCCTGATCGCAAAGACCGTTCTGATTATCGGCACAGGCGCCATGGCCGCCGCCGTGGCACCATTTCTGCTTTTGGCGTTTATTGTGCGGGGCGCGGTTGCCGCATACCGGTGGGCTGAACTGCAAGGCGTCTATAACGGCGACAAGGTTCGGCAGGACCGCGCTAGATACCTGAACCGAATACTTTAGGGCCAACTGATCGGCGTCAGCGCAGCAATGAACTCCGAGATCGACGGCGGCTGCATCGTTCCGGCCGCAACCGCCGACTGCATGGTGGCCATCTCGTCGAAGACGGTGTCCTGCCATTCCTTGTAGGCTTGCGCTTCCGCAGCATATTGTAGGTTGGCACTGTTCAGCCATGTGAAGATCGTTAGACGGCTGTCGTATTGCCGCTCTTGCGCGACGGAATCGAGGTGCGCATCGAACGCCACCTTGTAATGGTCGAGCGTCGGCGCTTCGCCGGGAACGATGACACTTCCGAATGTTTTTACGACCATTGCAGCACCACTCCTGAAACATCCACGTTCTTGTTGTTCAGCGTCTTCACTCGCCAGCGCATCGACGCGCCGGAAGGTTGCCCACTAATCGACGCGGTTCCTTCATAGACCTTGACGCCATTCAGGTTCGTGGAAAGCGCCAGCGTGACCGCCGACCAGGTCGTGCCGCCGTCACGCGAGACTTCGGCCGTGACGTCGGTGTTGATCGTGATTGCATCGACTTCCACAAGCTGAACGGCTAGGCGTGCCGTGGACGGTGCGCTAGCTGCCGTGTAAGCGGCAGAAACCAATGTCATGTTGTTGAAGCTGGCGGCAGTGGATTTCGTTTCGATCGCCGACATAATGAAGACGTTCGCGGTCGAAGAGTACCCCGATACGTCTGGCGTTCCGGCCTCGTCAGTTGCACCGTCTTTAAAATACGAAACAAAATTCGTTACAGCAGAGCCAAAGCGAATAGACGCCGATCCTGCCGCCGTATCAAAGGCAACGACATGGTCTTTCGTATTGTCGAGAACGAACGCAACCCAATCGCTCCAGACGCTCCCGCCAACGGGCGGCGTGACGCTGTTTGAGCCGCCGAAGGTAATACGGGCCGGGGTCGGTCCAGACGCCGCCATGTCCCAAGCGTCACCGCTTGCGGCGGCTTGTCCGACAAAGATATTGTTGATTTGCTTCGGTGTGCCGCTAGATGGCCCGGTAACTTGAATGCGAATAAATGTCCCGCTTGCCGCCAAGCCGGCGGCGCTAATGCGAGTTCGATACTTTCTTTGTGTGGTAAGGGGTGCATCAGTATTGACCGGCAATGACGCTACATTTGAAACCGTCGAAGTCGGTGCGTACCAGTCATTCGTCGCGTCATATGCCTGATTGGTGGATCCGCCCGTATTGACACCCGTTTCGTCATCGAACGCGTCAGCAATCCCGCCTTTCATCCCCATGCGCGAGCCTTTCAGGTCCGCGATTTCGAGCGCAAACAAGGCGTCGTTCTTACCGCCGCTATTTGCTGCAACCGATTCAATCGCAGCCTGGACCGTCGTTGGAGATCCCGGAAGATTGGCGACAGCATTGCTGAACGACACATCGGGGGCCGTGGATGCGAGCCACGCCTTAGCCTGCGTGTTCGTCAGTGTCTTGACTGCTTTCCCGGTCGTCCCGCTGTACGCAACAAGAGCGCCGTCAACGGACGATGCGGGACCGGTGACGACGTCGGCGGCTAGTACGCCGCTATCCTCAATCGTCTTGCCGCTTGTGCCTACATATCGCGGAATACGGCCCGCCACGGACGCACCCGAGCCGATAACATCGCCTGTACCAGTGCCGTCCGTTCCCTTTGCCGCAACCAGTGACCAATAGGAATTCGCGGTTGTCGGCAAGACAGGCGGCGCGTGACCTGTTGTCGCTTGCAGCGCGATCCACGCCGAACCGTTGTCCAGCACGCCGTCACGCGCGGCATAAGCGGTTGCGCCGGAATAGGCTCCGCGCCAATTGATGCCGAGATCGCCGGCCGGGATGGTGAAGGTGATATCGAAAGGGTCGCCCGCTTCGCCGCTTCCCGTCACGGCCATGCTGGCGCTGGTGCCAGGAGCGCCGGTGACAACAGGCTCGAACGTCACGGCAGGCGCCGGACCCTGCGGTCCAGTTCCGTAGCTGAACGGCCCTGCCCAATCGGCGGACGCTGCCGATGCCTTGATGTAGAGATCAGCCGGGTTAACGTCGACCGCGAGGAACGCGAAGCCCTTCGGTCGATCGTCATATGTCGCGAGATCAGCCGTGTCGCCGGATGCATCATAGCGGTAAAGCGTCCCTGCTTCGAGCCCGACCAGAAGCCGCGACATGATGTTGCTGTTCGCCTCGAGCTGCTCGCTGAACGCCGTGGCGCGCAGCAACGCATACAAATAGGGGCCGGTTGCGCCGGTCCATTCGAGCGCCGCCGTGGCATGCGTGTCGTCCTCGATCGAGGCCAGCGGGAGAGGATTGCCCTCGCCCTGCACGAAGATCGTGCCGCCGGCGACGTTGGCGATCTGCCACGCAGTACCAGTGCCGACGATCGCAGCACTGCCGTTCGTCAGGGCGATCGTCCCTGCGATGTAGTAATCAGCCATGTTGTGGAGTTCCTTAAGGCAGCGGCGCTAAGCCGGGATGCCGAAGATGTAGTAGCGGATCGCATAGGCCGGAGCGGAAACGTCGTCGCTGCCAAGCACATACTGATTGTTGCTGTTTTGTGTGTATTTGTAGCGATAGACGTTCCCGCGGAACGTATGGAACCGAGCCAGATTCGTGCCGAGTTCGACGTAAGTGCAAACGCCCGACGTCCATCGGATCGTGCTTCCGCTATCGGGGTTTCTCGCAAATCCCGCAGCCGTGAAAGGCAACCTTACGCGTTTCGAAGCAGTCGACGTGCCTGGAGCAAAGGTGCTGTTCAGTCGCCCAGAGCCGTGGATCGTAAAGTACTTGATGAACGGGAAAAGTCCCGCGCTGTTAAAGGTGATGTCTGTAAGTTCATTATTTCCGGTCGGAATGCTAAAGACACCGGTCTTGATGATCTGGAGACAAGGCCAGCGGCTATCAATGATCACGTCAGCAAGATTCGGCGGGTTGGCAGCGCCAGGCCGAAGGAATTGCACGACGTCTCGCGTACCGTCGTTGAACTCACGCCAGACATCATTATCGCCCACTGTGAGCGGGCCGCTGTCTTGAGCGATGATCAGGAATCGAGCGCGACAAGCCGACCCCGAGTTACTAAAAACAAGCGTCGTTCCGCTGAAGAAATAGCTTGCACCGTATTCGTCATCATCACTCGGGACACTCGCCGGGAAGACGATGGTAGACCCCTTGTACTGGATAACGTCGGCGACGAGCTGGCCGCTTATGACGATCCCCTCAAGATGGTCGCTGAAATCAAAAACCGTTGTCCCGCCAGGCAAGGCGATATCGCCAGAGGCAATGATCTTTGCTGGCCTAGCAGAACTGTCGAAGGCAAGCTGGCTTGGCGTGGCCGTTTCAACGGCATAGCCAGGCTTCGAGACGCGGCAGAAGTCTTTCGTTATCTCAACCTGTGTCTGCCAGGCGACTGGCGGCAGAGAGGGATCAAGGATATCCGTCTCGTCCGCCGGGAGATTCCACACGGAAACGCGCCTGTTTTGGCCTGACACCCCGTAGGACGCCAAAACATGCGACATTGTAAGATCGCCTAAAGGCGCCCCGCCGCCCCAGTAATAATTGGTACAAAACCCGTCCTCAAGGCCACCGTTCGAATAGAATAGAGTCCCGTTGTTGTTTTCGTTTTTTCGGATGATTCCGTAGGTATAAACTCCAGAATTGCTGATTATCTTCACGTCAAAAACAGGAAGATCGTAATCCAGATTGCCTAGAGATTGGAAAAATTCCTTTTTCCACAAGAACCAGACTTGACCTAAATCGTCACCGATGTTGACTCTAGTAAAGTTGTTGACGTTGGAACCCGGAGGAAAATAGGAAGTAAACGAACCGTTTGCAAAATTGAGCTGGTCAACGCCGACGAACCGGACGTTGGCGTCCCATTTGCTGTTGAACAGAAATTTTGAGAAGTCACTGTCCGGCGTCAGATACGGGTCATACAGATCCGACGCCATGATCTTCACACAGCCTGCGTTTTCAGAGTCGACGCCGACAAACCACACTATCGCCATATCAGCCGCTCTTCACTGTGATGCCGTTTTCGTTGATGCGGACCTTGCCGTCACCGAGATTGATGTCGGCGGTCAGCACCGTGCCTATGTTGGCGACCTGCAACTTCAGCACGCCGCCTTCGAACACCAGCGGAAAGGCCGTGTTCGTGCCATCCGTCACTACGAACTGGTCGACATTGAACGCCACGCGAGATTTCAAGACGCCGGCATCAGTGTACAGGTCAAGGAAAAGGCCGCTCTCCTTGAAGGTGTCGCCGATGGAGCCCTTGAGCAGGACAGCAAAGCGAGCCGTCACGCCTTCTGGCGACGCCACCGCCTGGAACGCCACCATGCCATCGGCAAGATTTTCACCGAACTGGGCGATCAGTTCCTCGGTCTGTGCGACTACATTGGCGATGCTCGAGTTGATGACAACGATCTGTTCCTTGAAAGTCGCCCCTTGAACGGAAACCGTTCGACCGATCTGTTGCGACACTCCGCCGGTGACCTGCAGGTTTTGCTGCAACTGCGCGAGCAGGGTTTCATTGCGGTTCAGCCCGGCGTAAAGCTGAGCAAAGACGTCCTTCACTTCCTGCTTCAGGTTGCCGAGACCGACTTCAAGATCCGCATTGCCGCCATCCAGCGACGTCACGTCGATGGGTGTGCTCCAGTTGGTGGTTCGGTCGGCAATCAGCCTGTTGCGGAACTGGTAGGTGGTAAGGCTGAGAATGCCCTCCTGGATGAAGGCGATCGTCTGGTCGGGTGTTAGCTGCCGCTGAAATTTGTTTGTCGGATCTGTCTTGATCCACCACTCGACCAAGACGCCGGTTACCGTTGCATCGTCGATCGGCGACCACGAAGCGCGAAAAGCCGGATAGGATCGGCCGTCGGCGCCGATGCCAATGACGGCAGCCACAGAGAAGTCCTGCAGCTCGTTGAGATAGATCGGATCATCGTTCGGAATCGGTATGACGGGCGGAATGACGGTCACGGCGTCATAGATGGCGCCATCCCGCTCCTGCAGCGACAGAGACACGTTGCGCGGTCCATCGCTGGTCAGTGCCTTGATCGATCGTGCCTGGACCATATAGGTGCGGTTGCCATAACGAGCCGAGTTCCACTGCACCCAGTCGCCGGCCTTGATGGTCTGGAACCGCGGACGCAACACAATATCAGCGGTCGCCTCGTAGCGATTCTCGTTGAAGTAGATCGAGGCGAGTTGGTTGGCCTGCCGTTTCGAACGAACGGTAGGCAGTTCCAGATTGACGTCGCGCGTGCGGCGATCCAGCGACACAAAGCCTGCATTCGTCTGCGTGTCGTAGCCAGCCGGCGACCACATGTTCGACGGCTCCGGATAAGTTCCGGAAACGGAATTGACCAAGTCGGCCATGGAGCGGCGCTTCTGAAAGCGCACCGGCTCGCTAATGACGAGATCGTCATCGGTGAATGTCTCGACGATCGGCTGATCCGTGCCTATGAGCGGCCAGGAGCCCTCGACACTGTCAATGACGATGCCGCCGCAGGACACCATGACGGATTCGATGTTGTCGCCGTGCTCGACATCGCAATCGAAAACAATCGAGCAACGGTAGCGCGCCTCGCCCTCGACAATCTCATCGCAGATGTTCATGGCGGTGAAATAGCGGTCGAGCGGAAGATCGGACGCGTCCATCTCCATGCCGCAGAACACGTTATCGTTGATCGAGAAGCCGCGCCGGTAATTGTACTCCTGCACGATCGGATTTTCGGAAAACTCGTAGGTCGAGTAGTCGTCCCAACGGTGATCGCCGACGCCCCCGACGGTGTCATCTTTGCGCGGGTCGTAGAGGCGCGCACCGCGGAGCTCGAAGAAGAAATCGGGGAAACTGTTCAACTTCTCCTGGTCGTAGGTCATCCGCACGATAATGTAGCAGATGCCAGTACCGATATGGTCCGTCGTCCAACGTCCCAGCGGATTGGAATGTGAGACCAACCCCGCATCCGCAGCCGTCTGCGTGCCGTTGTAGAAGGCGAAGGACATCAGCCCGGCGTAGTCGCCACTTGCCACGGAATAGGCAGTCTTCACGGCGTCAGACGATGTGACGCTCAAGGACAGCTGCTTGCCACCAGCCCAAATCTTCGAAAGTCCGTCGCACGGAAAATCGGAGAAGGCATAGATCTGCTCGAGGCTTTTGTTCGAACTGCCGTATGTGTTGATATAGCAGTCGTGGCCAGCGATGCCGACGAGGCCGCAGACAACCTTGCGGCTGACGTTCTCGCCATAGTCACGCTCGAACTGTGTGCCGCCCGGCGGTCTCTTTTCCTTTTTCTGCGTCAGTTTGCTGACGAGCAGGTTGAGGCCAATGCCGACGACAATCTTGCCAATGATGCCGAGCGAGCCAAAGAAGGCGCCAACGGCTGAAACGACAGGAGCTAGAAAGGGCATCAGTCAACCTTGAATGCGGTGGTGACTTCGGTGACAGGCAGGAACTGCACGGCGCCAGTGTTGCGCGTCATGAAGCCGATCGAGGTGAAAAGACCGCCGCAGACAATGCCGTCGCGCTCGATCACTCCTATATCGCCGCGTTGCGCGAGACATACGGGGATTTCGGGGAACTTCGCGGCGAGCGCGTCACGCACGGTTTCGAAACCCTTCTTGCGCAACTGCTTTCCGGCACCAGCTGGCGTCGTGTATCTGCGCGCCGCCGCACCGTGCGTCGTTTCGCCGGTCACTGCTTCGACGCCGTCGTCAGGAATGAGATAGCAATCCGAGACGCCGTATTCCGAAGGCAATGCCTGGTGCTTCGCCACAACCGCGTTGAGGCGTTTCTCCCAGCCGGGAAGTCTAGTCATGTGGGGCACGTAGTCCTAAGTTCCGCCCAACGAGGGCTTGATGAAATGAATTCAGTCTTGTCGAAGCACAAAGAACGGATTGTGGAAGCCGTGAGGGATTACCAAGAACGGCTGTCAGACATACAGAGTGACATCGTCATCCGGGCTATGGCACCGGAGCCCGATCAAAGGGAACTCAGATTGCTTTGGCGGCTAGAAGAAGAGTACCGCGACATTCTTCGCCGCTTCGACAATCTCTCCGAGGCAATCGAAGCAGTATTGAAATCCCCGTGAGCCCAACTGCTCGGGCAGCACCTGAGTCCGGTTCCGTACCATGCCTTGAAAAACACATCCCGTGCCGCAGGTTGTCGGGGGCAAGGGGATTAGCAATGCACAGAATATCGCACAGCGGCTTTTGTATTGTCGTCCGGAAAGCCGCGTTAGCCGACAAAGCGGTCGATTTCGAAGGGTTTCGGCAACTCACCTGCTTATTGGAGCTCACTGGAGAGGACGACTACATTGCCGTTTATGGACCGCTCAAAGGTGGCGAGGCGTCCATGGACCTGCAGCGCGAATTCGAACAATTGGGCTTGAGCTATCTAGAAGACTTCTACGCTCTCGACCTATTCTTGCCAACGTGGCTGTCGGCAACGCTGGCCTTCAGGCCGCAGTAGCTAGAGTCCCTTAAACCCTATCGCGCGAGCAGCACCTGCGGCTGCGCTCTTCGCGGTATTGACCGCGGATCCGACTGCCCTGCCCCAGTTCACATCGACACGGCCAGCCGTGGCTGCGTGCTCGAAAAACCGGTCGCCTGGATCGCGCCTCTGCTGATCGGCAACTGTGCGCTTGCGCCCATTCACGCGGGAATAGTCTAGCTGGCGGCCTTCGCAGCGCGCCGTGAGGTAATAGCCGCGCTCGTCGTCTGCGTTGTGCTCGATGACGTCGAGATAGCCGCGCGCGACAGGCTCCACTTGCAGCAGTTCGCTGGTGTCTGGATGGAAGTGAGCGTCATACACGACCACTGGCCGGTCACGGTAATCCTCGGTCTCGATCTGCGTTAGGATTTCCGGCGTCAAACCAGCAGACGGACTTTCGGCGAGCGTCAGCGTGAATCCGCCATCGGCAGCCGTGCCGGTTCCGCCGCCGACGTCCGAGACCTCAAGCAAGCCGAATGGCTGATACGTGACGCCGGCGTAATTCAGCGGTTCGCGGCGGGCGATGAAGCCATAGATGCCGGAACCCAGCTGCACACGCACCATCTGCCGCGTGGAAATCCTGCCCTCGTCATAGAGGTCTTTGACGTCGTCGGACAGGGCCATTTATTGGCTCTCCCTCAACTGAAATGAGACCGTATAGAACCGGCCAGAACGCGGCGCCTGGAAGCTTCCAGGCACTGGCCGCATGATGAGCGCCGGCTTGGCGAAGCGAACTACGGCGCCCGCCTGTGTAATGGCATCAAACGGTGGCGGCTCGACCGCGAGAGTGCGCGTCGTTCCCGATCCGGAGACTTCTGTGATGCGGCCAACGTAGTAGCGCCCCGCATTTTCGAGTCCGATGCGATCACCGGGTGTCAGCACTAGGCCGGCATCCGCGCCGTTTACCGATAGGACATTGCCGTCGGTGACAGAGACGAGATTGCCAGCATCGTCCGCCGGCGTCTGGCTGCCGCCATGGGCAGCCGGATAGCAAACGTACGGGTGGCGAAACAGCACCGTGCGCAAGCCTTCACGCAGCGACAGCCACCACGCCTCGACAATGGCATAGTCGGAATAGACCAGGGGCCGCGTCGTCAGGCTGGCCTCCCAGACTGGGTCCTCTACCTGCGTATAGTTGATGAGGCGCGCGCCTGATGGCGACGCCTTCACCGAGTCACGCACAAGGAAGTCCGCGGTCACATAGCCGACATCCGGCAGTTCGCGTGGAAACGTGATTGTCACAGAATTCTCCTGCGCTGCCCGTTCTTAACGGTGTCGATGACCTTGGCCGAGAACTCCGCCTGTTGCTTCGCCATGACCTGCTCAAGACGGGCTACAGCCGCGCTGTCTGCGCCGCGGGCGTCTATGACGGGTGCGAAAGTGATGGAGGGGGAGTTGTTGCCGGCCTTGGATATATTGGATATCCGATGGTTAGGAATGACCTGCGCGCCATTGGGGAGGTTGACCAGTTCCGGGCCGCGTTCGCCGACAATGGCCAGACCGCCTGGCGCGGAGTCAGTCCCGTTAGCGTACAGACCGATGCCGCCGGCTTTCGCTAGGCCGAGCTGGCCACCACCAAAAAGGCCGCCGAACAGCGAGCCCAAGATGCCGCTGCCTCCGCCTGAACCGCCGAAGAGGTCGTCAAAAGCGGAATTCACCAGCTTGTCAGCGATCTTGCCCAAGGCGCCAGCAAGAATGTCCGCGCCCTTCTTGCCATCCCGAAGGTCGGAGACGATGCCCTGTAGAACGTCTCGCCCGACATCCTGCAGTTCCTTCATGGCGTCTTGGCTGGCCTTCAGGGCGTCACGCTCTGCGTAGGTTGTCTCGACCAGTGCGGCAATCTTAGCCTTTTGCTCGTCCGTCGCAGCGGAGCCAGCCTGACGGAGAGCATTTGCTTTGGCTCGCTCGGCGTCTGTGGCGCCGATCTGACTTTGCTCGAACTGCAGTGCGTCGATCAGATCAACGACCGCCTGTTTTTCGCGCTTGGCCTTTTCTGCGGCGGAGTCTCGGCGACTGCCTCCTCCCCTAGTTGAGGGAAGGCCCTCCAACTCTATGAGTGGCCTGCTCTCTGGCGTAGGACCATGTTCTGGTAGGCTGAAGTCTTCGCCCCGAATAGGACCGTCCGCGCTCCGATCAACGCCGGCATATGCACCTTGACTCGGGAATTTCGTCGCGATCGCCGGGCCGGATTGGCTATTAAATTGCTTCAGTGCGTCAAGCGATCCAAGGATACGCGCTGTTAAATCGGAAAACGCAGATGAAAAGGTGCCAACTTCCTCAAAGCCGGATGTTGCGGCTGCTTTCGTCGCGGCGTCCTGCACATCCTTAAAATCTTCTATCGTCGCCTTTCCATTCTTCACCTTTGTTTCCAGCGCAGCATACGCCGACCCAAGATCAGAAAGGACTGTTCGCGATTCACCCGTAGCGTTCGATGCCGCCTGCAAAATCGTTGTGTATTGGCTGTACTCATCAGTAAACGCGGTAAGTTCCGTACCGATCTTGGCATACAGGTCGGCTTGCGCGAGTCCCGTTGCTTGCTGTAATTCCGCAACGTTTTTTGCACGCTCAAGCTGATCTGCGTAGTCACGAAGAGCCGGGACCGCGTCGCCCCATTGCTTGGCAACCTGCTGGATCAGTTGCGCCTGCTTCTGAAGCGTCTCCTCGGATTTCTCGCCGTCGGACAGCAGCGTCGTGAAATACTGGATGGCTTCGCCGCCGAGCGCGATAATGGCGATCGTTGCGAGTGACACCGGGTTAAGCAGAGACGTGAACGCCCCGGCAACGCCAGCGACTGCGCCGCGGACACCAACGCCGCTGCCCAGCGCCTGCGTGATCTGCGTTCCCTGCTGCAGGGCAATCAAGAACGGGGACTGCCCGCCAGCCAACTGAACGCTTATGTCGTTCAGCTGAGCGGCAAGGTTCCCCGTCTGGACAGTCGAGGCTCGCATTGCGCCCTGGTAACGCTTGGCGCCTTGCTCGGCCGTGGTGAATGCCTTGTTGCTATTGGCGGCAACGCGGCTAAAGGCGCCAGTAGAAGCGGCATCGATGCCCTTGAATGCATCCTCGATGGCCTTCGTATTGGCCTGCGTCTGCCCGACCAGAGACTTAAGCTGGCGCTGTATCTGTCGAGTGTCGGCGCTGATGCTGAGCACCAGCTGCTCGTTGTCGGTCGCCATTAGCCATCACCCTCGATGTATTTCCAAAGATCGTCCTTTTCGGACTCACTCAGCTTCTTGTGACTGTCCGGATCATTGTTCTCGATGAAGCCGTCGAGGGCGGCCAGATATTCAAAAATCGACAGGCCCATCACCTCTTGAGGCGATAGGCCCATCGTTATTCCGTTGGCGATGATGGCGGCAAATCGGAACTTTCCGTTCGGGAGCGGGGCTTCCGCTTTCCTTGATTTGCCGCCGCCGATTTTTTTCCGACATCTTCCTCCGGAGCGCCGACCACGCCGGCGCCAAGGACCATCTGAGCGACGACCAGGTTTTCCATCGGCCGCCTGCCCTCGACTTCAGCAATGACAAGATCGATTGCCTGAGCCTGCGACATGCCGCCGCCGATCAGACCCCACCTGATGACCTCGGCGATATCCTGAAGCCGCCACCGGCCGCTAAGCAGTCGATCGAGCACGACGTAAGGGCCGGCGTCGCATGCCTCCTGGATTTTCATCAACTCGCGCCAGGTGAGCTTGAAGAACGTCCGCTTCCCGTTGAATGCGAGCTCGCAAGAGCCGTCCCTGCTCATCGGCGTCACCCTGCCGGTGTGGTGACGCGGGTCATCTTGCCGTCGCTCTGCAGCGAAACATTGCCGGTGACGCGACGGCCGTCCTGAGCGCCAGCCTCGAAGTTCTCGATATGGAGCTTGCCGGTCCACGTGATGGTTGTTGCGGGGAACTGCCACTCGATCTTGGCCGGAATGCTCTCGACGCTGTCGAAGGCATCAAGCCATGTCTCGACGCTTTCGGCGGCCAGCACGCCTTCGCCGGAAACGCTCATGGAAAGGGACGTCGCGTCGCGGCCCACCCAGTTAACGTCGTCGGGATTTGCGCAGTCCGGAATATTGATTCCTTCCAAGCCCTTGTTAAGGGTAACGGTTCTCTGATTGAACCCGCAAGGAGCGGCGTAGACAATGGGGGTGGCAGTGGGATCGACGGCGAGTAGCACTTGGACCTTTCCGCCTCGGATAGTTGTCGGTTCAGCCATGGGGATCTCCTGTTATGGCGATGGTCGGTTGTTCTGCGAAGGCTTCAAACGTCCCGACTGCGTGGCTTGTCAGCCCATCCGGATCACGAAAGAAGCGTGTCTGCCTGTGTTTGAAATACACGAGGGCATTCGTCGGTAGCGTCAGGTCTGGTGACTTGAGGGCCTTACGGATCTCATCGCTGATGCGCTTGGCTTCCGGAAAGCCGGTGGCTCGCGACCAGACATCGATATCGAGAGAGATTTCAAATCCGTCCACGCAGTCGACGTCATCGCTGGTTTCGTCGCCCTCCCCGATTGTGACGTAGGGGAAAGTCTTATCGGTCGGTACGGCATCATAGATCCGACCGTTGACGAGTGCCGTCAGGCCAGCCGATGCCTTTAGGCGCGCCGCAATGGCGCCCTGCAACTCCAGTGATGGTGAAGCCATTGCTAGCCCTTGGCCTTCTTCACAGCCTTGCGCACAGCAGCCGCCATCTTGCGGCGGATTTTCGGGCGCTCCTGGCGATAGGTCGGGAAAATATGCGGGCGCTTCGTAATGTGGACGGTTCCGAACTCGAGGAAGCGCCAGATACAGTCAGCGAATACGCCGGTCGCGTTCGGATCTTTCGTCTCGTTGTTCAAGCCTTTGCTGCCCACCGATCGCTCCCGCGGTCGATTAGCCAGCTTGTCTGCCTGAATGCTGGCCGCATACTCTCCAGTGTTTCGAGGCGCGCGGGGCTTGATCTTGTTGGCCAAGGATTTTGCGCCGTCCATCTGAGCCTTCGCTAGCTCCTTCTCAGCGTCCGGGACGATGCCGTTCAGAAGGCTCATCGTCTTCTCGCGGCTAAGGAACTTTGCTTTCACCTTCATCAGGCGGCAACTCCCGTTTGTGCCTCGATATAGACCCAGTAACGATCGGACATGGCATCAACAATCTTGATGGCGTAGGTGTCCCCGGTCCGAACGTCCCTCATTCGCCAGTCGGCTTTGATCTGCCGTGTCTGCGACGTGGAACGCAGATAGATGCCAAGCAGATTGCGACCTTCCAACCGTGCGGCGACAACAGCCTCTGAGCCGCCGCGGGGCCGGAATGCGGCCCATACCTTGAATCGCTCCTCGAAAGAGCCTTCGGTGTTGCCATATCCATCGTCAATGGTCGTCCGCTCATCGAAGGCAACGCGGTGCTGCAGCTCGCCGGCAGTCGGCTTAATCGGCGCCATCGGCGGGCTTTCCTGGGGATGGAATTTCGACTGCCTTGCCGGCCGCAATCGCCTGATCAGCGCAGTTGCGCTTGACGGTCATTTCCATGCCGGCTTTGTAGCCGACGGTCGATTGCGAAGTCGGCTTGTAGTCGAAGTCATGCGTAAAGCGGACACGCGCCATAGGTGGTCTCCTTCAGGCAATTGCAGGATCCCGGAGGCGATAGAGCAGCGCCGCCACGGGGTTTTTGGGATCACCGGAGCCAAGCCCGGGCAGAAGGCCGCCGGTGTTCGCCTCGTCGAGCAGGCTCTGCACGAGGAGCATGATCGCAGCGGAGACACGGCCCGGAACAGTAGTCTCATCCCAGCCGTGATCCGGATTTTTGAGGTAATCGATGACCGCGTCTTCGGCCTGCTTGATCTTGAGTTCGATATCCGGGATCCGCTCATCGCCATCGGCGAGGGAGAGGCGCAGCGCGAGATTGACTTGTTCGACGGTCACGAGGGCCATGTCACTTCCCCTTCGCCGGGACGCCAACGGTGAGCGGCTGGAACTGCTTGGCTTCCTTTACCTCGCCGTTCTTCCCGTCGCGGCCTTTCTTGGCGCAGAGCGTCCAGTCCTTCGAGCCGTCACCAGGCTTTTCGGACGTGTTCTCGTCGCAGTGCCAAAGTGAGCCAGCCCAGGTGACGGTGTCGCCTCGCTCGTAAGGCTGGCCGTCCTTGAAGACGCCGCGGTAGAGCATGACGGGGAAGCCGAGCTCGACCCTGTAATCCATCTTCTTGCCCGTGAAGGACAGGAGCACCGTGCGGCCATCATCCATGACAGAGGCGTCGAAGTCTTCGAGCTGGAAGCCATCTCGCCCGGGTTTCCCCGGTTCTCCATCATTGCCGACGACGAGGCCAAGGTTCCTCGTCTCGCCGTTCGTCATCGTCAGAACGAGGTTGCCGTCCCGATCTATAAGGGCGCCAGCCAGGCCAACGCCGTCATTTCCGTCAACACCATCACCGCCGTCTTTCGCCCGAGGAAGCTCACCGACGCGCTTCTCGACTTCGGAGGCGATAAGAGGCGCAACGTCGTCGATCGTCACGCTCTTGCCGTCCTGTGGAACCGGAATGGCTGCCACCGCCTCACCCACGGCCTCGCTGACCATCGCCGCTATGTCTGGAAGAACTGGCGCGGGCGGGATGTCCGGAATTTCCGGGATCACGATCGCCTCGACAGCGGTCTTCACGGCCGCAAGTTCTGAGGAAAGGTCGATCGGTGCCGGGATAGCGTCAACTCGCTTTTCCAGAGCATCAATGCGAGCAGCGATTGGTGCTAGCTCCGTGGCCAGATACCCCTTGACCACGCTGACGATCTCAGCGCCGAAGGCCTTACCGTCGAATGTCATCAGCGAAGTCCTTTGAGAATTTCCACCAAGGCGGCGCGTGCCTCTGCCTCAGTCGCGTTGTCGTTAGCAGGTTCGGCTTGCGCTGGCGCCGGGCCCGGGGCTGGTGTGGTGCCGAAGGGGTCAGCCTGCGCATCACGCTTGGCGAGCGCCTCCAGACTGAAATTCTGCTGCTGAAGCATTGGGCTGTCACCGCCATTCTTCGGCTTCAGGTCGAGCTTCTTGCGCTGCTCGTTCGGCGTCATGATACCCTTCGACTTGTCGAGGACTTCCATCTGCGTGACGCTGTCCATGCGCAGGAGATTGTCGGTATCGAGCTCGGTACCGACCCCCTCTTTCATCTCCAGCCCCTCATCGAGGCAAAGCTCGATCGCCTCGATCAGCACCTGAAGGCACTGCGAATAGTATTCGACGTTCAGGCTCTGGATGTTGTTGAAGGTCGGCATAGCGCCGACGCCGATCTTGTAGGGAGGGACGTGATAGGTCGAACAGACGACCTCGGCCGTCCATTTCAGTTGCTCGATCAGTTGGCTATCTGTGGACTTGGCCCTCATAGCCTCATACTTCAGGCCGTCGCCGAGCACGGCCACCTTGCCCGAGTTGTCGCCCGAGAAGTTGGTGTCCCAATAGTCCTTGATCCGCTTGGCGGTTTCATCCTCGATCGCGCCAGGCGCCGTGAGGACGCCACCAGGACGCGCGCCATTCTGGAAGAAGGATGCACTGTCATTCTGGATCGCAAGGCCCTGCATGGCAGCGAGGCCGCCTGCAAAGATCGGCGATAGGCCGACCAGCGGGTGATAGAAACAGTTGAACCGGTCGTGAATGATTTCCCGAGCCGGAACAACGATGCTCTCCGTAACGCCTGTGAGCGTGTCGGTGTTCAGCTGGTAGAAAACGTCGCCGCTGTCAGACACGAGCGGCGTAACGAGATTTGGGTCGAGCACGTAAAGCCTGGTGACGACGCCGCGATTGTCCCGCTGTTTCAGAACGTAGGTATTGCCACGCTGGAGCTTCGAGAGAACCCAGCACTCCATAAACTGGATCCGGTTCTGGAAACCGTTAGGCTTGCGCAGCACCGGGGAGTATGCGGCATTGGTGACTTCCGACCAGATACCCTCCTCGTCCCGCTGGACGAGCTTGATGCGCAGCTTCGCGATATCGGAAGCGATCAGAGTGCGACAGGCGAAGTCTGCGTGATTGGAGAGAACGGAATCGAACTTGATTTCGACGTTCTGCTGCCACGCGCCGGGAAAGCTTTCGAGGATCGACCACCATCCACGACCGCTCTGCGGGACAGACGACATCGCCTTCTGAGCGGTCTTTACGCGGGAGATATTGAACCCGAAAAGGCGCATCAGTTCGCGTCCTTTGCCTCTGCGATTTTAGTCTGAAGAGTTTCGGCGTTCCAACCGTTGAACGGCCGCTTGCCAAAAACGCCCTGATATTCCTTGCGGAGATCAGCCAATGCGTCGCCTGGCGCGCTGTCTCGGCCCACTCGCTCGTGAGCTCCGGCATCTGGATCATGTGCCGTGCCTTGGGCCTCGAAGCCAGTTGGTGTGGCCTTCGCCTTCTTGACCGCGATCAGCACGCGGGCATTGGCATTCGATGCAGTGAACTTGTCACCCGGCAAAAGGCGGCGTGTTCCATAGGTCATGCGGCGGGTAGCAATCAGGTCCATCGAACCCTCCATTCAAGTGAGAAAGGCGGGGCCGAAGCCCCACCCTATTCGCATTAGGGGGTGACGACAGGAGTGCCGTAATCGGCATCGCCGATGTAGGCCACCGCAGAAGCACGGCGCTTTGCGAAGTTCAGCGGACGTACGACCTTGATGGCAACGGAGTCCGTCTGGAACATCGACACGACGCTGGCATTCGCTACCGGCGTGTCGCTGGCGCCATCCGGTGAGCTGTCCATCTGGATCGCAGCCTCGGTGGAGAGGGAAACCTCAACGCCGCGATCGCCGATCTTGTAGATGTCGGACGGCTTGAGCAGGATGAAGTCTCCCGCACCGACGTTGCCGCCGGCAACCAGCGTATCGCCAAGGAGCGCGCCGCCGTTGGCCGATAGGCCGGGGAATGCGAAGTTGCCCATCACGTTCTGAATGAGCCCCAGCGACTTCGCCAAGGACTGTGTGGTGACGAACTGGAGACCATCGGCATTGTTCGCCGCAATGAAGCCCGCATAGAGCGCCTTCACGTCCGCGATGACGCCCTCGATATCCGTACCGGCACTGGTACCGGCCGTGAGACCGTTGAGGATACCGGCAGGAGACACGCCTGCAGACGCCGCAGCAGTGCCGAGGAAGGTCTGGTCGACACGCTGCGCCGAGGCCTCGACCAGAGCATCGCGAACCAGCTTTTCAGCCGATGGTGAAGAGTCTCGAAGCAGTTCCTTCGAAACCACGGCCAGAGCGGCAACCTTGAGCGGGGTCAGGTTCACGTCCATGAAGTCAGCCTTGCTGACGGGAATGGACTTGGACTGGCCGACCCAATAGCCGGTCGCCGCGCCGTCCTGGCCGGCGATGTTGACGTTGGCCGGCACTTCGCGCAGCGGCAGCTTGTCGAACACGGTACGGCTGTAGAGGTATTCGATGAAGTCGCCGGTATAGCGGTCGATGTGCACGAGCTCCGCGCCCCACTCGCCGGAGTCCGTACCACCACCCGCAACAGCTGCCTTGATGGTCTCGACGAGCTGCGGGTTCGAAACGCCCCAGCGTTTGTGAGCGATACCCACGGCCGACACGTCGGAGATGCGCGCCAGGGTCTTGGCGATCACCATGCGGGTGTAGTTCTGGCCTTCGAAGGCCTCATCTTTGTCGCCCTTGATGACGACAGGGGCGCCCAGGCGAGTGGCAGTGCCAGCATCGGCGGTCTTGATCTGGCCTACCGGCTTCGCGGTGAATGCCTGCGCCTTCTCAAGCGCGCGGAGGCGTTTCAGGTCGCCATCGATCTGCTCGACTTCCTGCTCAAGCGTGTCGAATTCTTCCTGCTCGGCCTGGTCGGTCGAGCGGCCTTCGTTGATGGACTTCTGCATGACTTCCGCCATGCGTGCCGCCTTTGCCTGCCGGGAGGCTTCCAGCGCCGCGATCTGTTCAGCAATGGTTTTCATAGCTGTGTCTTTCCTTGGATTGAGATTTACCGGTTTGGTGGATTTTCCCGAGGCGCCGGGACGAGCAGGACGATCGTCCGCCTTCGGCTCCTTGCCAGTCGCGGCGAGCAGAGGGCGATCGATCGACTTGATGGTGGATATCACCGCATCGGCATTGGCCGGCACAGAGACGAGAGAGAGTTCGAGGACTTCGGAGGCGATGAAGCGAACGCCGCCACCATCCATCCACGCATATTCCAGAGCCCGGAAACCGATAGAGACCGCGCGGACGAGACCGGCCTTGATCTCACCCCAGGCAGTCTCGACGCGATCGCGCAGCGGACCGGCCTCTTCGATGATCGGCAGCTTGGCTTCGAAGGTGATGCCGGCACTGGTGGGTTTGTCGAAGGTGACGGTACCGACAGGCTTGTCGTGATCGTGTTGATGCAGCAGTGGCATCGGGTTCTTGAACTGGACACCCAGGGGTTCGACGATGTCGCCGACGCGATCCGGATTGGGTGTCGTGGCCACGCCGCGGATAATGCGCTGCTCCTCCTCGACGGCTTTCACCGTCAGGACCGAATACATCCTGTTCATGTGTGCTTCCTTATCGACCGCCGACGACCAGCATCTGGAATTGCGGCTTGCGCTTCGGTTCGGGGTTGCGGCTCATCACCGTCACGGCGTTGAAGAGCGCCATGACCGGGTCAATCTTGGCATCACCGGCATTCTGCTTCGTCGCCCGGATGGCGGTTGCCGTCGGCTCAATCTTCAGGTTCGAGACGCACCAGTCCATCAGGCCGCTGCCGGAGTGGCGTAGCGTGCCGTTGGCGAGCTTCCGCTCTGCGGTCTTGATCGCGTTCATCAGCTGGTAGCCCTGCGGCACGCCGATGAGCAGTCCCTCTTCCTGGGTGACGCCGATTTCATCGAGAGCTTCGACCATTTCGCCCAGGCCGGCCGGGTCAACGGCGACACATGCCAGCAATCCGGCATCTTTGATCCTGCCGATGATCTCGACGATCTCCGAGATGTCTTCGAGCTCGTCGTCGACGATCGTCAGTTCTTCGGCATCGGCCAAGTCCTGAAGTTTCGACGCGATCGACTTGCGCCGCCGTAAGACGCCCTCATGGCACCAGGCATGCGACCAGGCGAGCCATTCCCGCCTCCGCTTGTGCCTGCCGACGACACATAGGCCGAACAAGTCATCGAGGCCGCCGCCGTCCAGACCGGGCACGATGACGTCGCAGTTCGCCAGCAGGTACTCGAGCGTGATCTTCGGATCGCCACGACCGCCCCAGAGATCAGCGCCCGGCCACCTGTTGGCGCGGAGGTTCATGCCGATCTCTACATTGAGATGTTTGGCAAGGAAGGTCTGGATCGTGTCCCCTTCCTCGTCCTGACCGCTGATGACGGCAGCAAGCTTACGTTCCAGCCACTCCTTGCGGACCGACTTCCCGATGTTTGGGTTCGTGACGTAGAAGTTTTCAGGCTTCAGATACGCCTTCGACTTGATCATCTCCTCCGGGAACTCATAGAGGACCGGCAGACTGCGCGGGTCGTCGATCTCGCCGTCGCGCACCCCACGGAAGTAATCCAGCTTCTCCTTGAAGACGCCGGCCGGCTGAGTGTCCGATTGGGTCGAAATGTAGATCACGAAGCCCTCAGGCCGCGAAATAAGGCCGCCTGTGGCCTCCTGCAGCATCGCATTGGCGTTCGCCTTCTTGCCGAGCAGCCAAAGCTCCTCGACCAGGACGAAAGCCGCCTTCTTGCCTGCCGACGTCGACGAGTCCGCCGATACGACTTTCAGCACCGCCATGGTGATGCGATGCGTGATCTGCTTCAGGTTGTCCTGGACGTGCAGCAGGTCGAGCAGCTCGGGATCCGCGCGCACCATGTCGGCGGCCGGCTTGAACGAATTGTCTGCGACTTCGCGTGTCGGCGCCAGGATCAGCAGCTCCGCCGAGTGCCGCCAGTTGCGGATCAGCGCCGTGAGCATGATCCCGGCGACGATCGTCGACTTGCCGTTTTTCTTGCTGATGAGGAGAAAGAACTCCTCGATCAGCCGCGTCGCGTTCTTGGCATCATAGGCGCCGAAGACTGCCCGCACGAAGTCGAAGACGAACTCCTCGCAGACCTCGCCGAAGGTCGGGTGTCGCGTCGTCTCGGTCTCGGGGTCGTACACTTGGGCGAGGTCGACCACCTGCAGAGACTTGAACACCTCCAACGCCGCTTCCGCCTCGTCGGGGAAGAGCGGCGCGATCGGGATCAGAGACTGACGATTGACGATGCGCTCACGCCAATCAACGCATGCTGTGGACCACTGCATCAGCGATTATCGACCACCAGCTTGGGCGGGCTTGGAGGAGCGAATTTGCCACCAACGTTCTGCGCAGCGATCTTTTGCTCTTCCTTCTTCCCGCGCTTCGGCTCTTTCGCCTTCGTCTCGCGAGCCTTGATGGCGTCGGCCGCACCCGATGCCCTGCCCATCTCCTCGAGCTTCTTCTGAGCAGCCACATTCCCGTCCCTGGCGGACTTGAACAGGAGGCCAATGACTTCCTTCCGTCGTTGGGCGTGGCCGTCTGCCAACTCATTCGGAAAATGCTTGCGCAGCGTGTCAGGATCGATGCCCAGCGCACGGGCAATGGTGTTATCGCTCTCGCCTACGAATTTCATCTCCTCGACCGTCTGGCGGTCCTCAAGAGATGAACGATATGACGGACGCCCTCCCTTTGGAGAGCGCTTCGGTTTTTCGGTCATTTCAGCCTTCCTGCCGAAAATTTCGATCTGAGAGAAAAAAATATGTAGATGAGGGGGACGCGGGTCCGGAGAAAGAGGCCGCTTTTGGCCGCTCATACCCCCCCCGATGGTTGTGAAAGGTGAACGATTAACCTTCCCCGCGAACGAATGGTTTAGATGTCGTTGCTACAGAGCCCCAACTCTATCGGAGGCCCACACAATGAAATCGACGAACCCCCTTCTTAACTTTGACGGCTTCAAAGCTGCGAAGCTCCTCGCTATTAACTTCGCCCTTGGGGCGATCGTCTGTAAAATATACTCAGCCAGCGCCTCTGGCACCGCGGTGGGTTTGGCTGAAATCATTGCAGGGATCGGCATTGTCGCGAACTTCCTGATCTCCTTGTGGGAGATGTATTCTGACTCGAAGAAGACTTTGGCGAAGAAAGCCAAGGAGGGGCAGGTTGACGAGGATCTGAACGATCTGCGTGAACACAAGAAAACGACGACTGCCTACATGGCAGACACGGCCATAAAACTAGCCTCTCTTCAAGAGGAACTGGGATCTACATCAGTTGAACTTGCACAGCTGAAGCTCACTATCGCCACTCACCGTGAGCCCTCCGTTCCTCAGCCTGTATGACGCTGTCGTGAATACGTTTCGTCACGGTCTCGATGTTGTTGATGTCCCAGAAGAGAGCCGGATCGCCGTGATGGGGGATCCTGTGGTTCGCCACTGGCGCGTTCTGATCGTTGCCTATGCCCGAGCATAGCTCTCCGCTTCGCTGGCAGGTGTAGAGGTCTCGCTCGAAGGCCTGCCGCCTCAGTCGTTCCCAGCGTGGGGTATTGTACCAGGCGCGCCAGGGCTGCGTTTGACGTCTGTGCTGGTCTCGTGCCTTCTCGCCTGGTATCCGGCCGACCATAGGCTTGATGGTAGCGACCAGGGGACGCAGCGTCTTGAGCTTAGGCATCGGGCATGCTCTGATTTCTTCCGTTTTTCAGGAGTGGCGTGGGTTAAGGTGTGGAATGGCAAGGATGATACCGAGAGAGTTTGCTGGAATCTCCGGCAGCCCATATGAACTCGTTCAAGTAACACTGCTAGGCGATGGCACCTTAAAAGGCAGGATCCATGGACTGCCAGTTACCGGGCATGTGGTTGACCCGCACGCCAGCGTCGACGAAATAGCCGATGAACTCCAACTGACGAACGTTCAGGAGCGCCAGCAATACCTCGGTTGGATGGGCATCCTGGAGCGGCTTCGCTCCAAAGCTGCCGGCATGAAGCAGGGCACCTAACCCGGATCGGCGAGTACCCTCTCTCCCATATATTCGACCACGCGGCCTTGCTGCCTGTGAATAAGTCGAACAATGTGCAAAGCGTTAATGCAATCAGCGCAGGCGCAAAGATGTTGCTGAGTTGCACTTGCGACTCAGGATGGTTGAGCGCTTTCCTGCAAATACAACCGACGCAGGATCAAACATGAACGCTAAGCAATTCGCAGCACAGATGAAGGCAGAGATTGAAGCAATAAAGCAGCAAGGCACCGCCGCAATCTTCGTAGACAACCTTATCAATTATCTCTCGAATGTTCAGGACGCCCCATCAGCAGAACCGTCATGGCGGAGCTTGAACGCTACAAGGCTGATCTCAGCGCTCATCTCGAGGCCGCAAAACACAATTACAACAACGAAATCGAGATGTTTAAGTCCGTCATCGTGGCGGGCCAGAATGCGATCCGAACTATGGTCACCATAAACGGCGGCGCTTCAGTTGCGTTGCTTGCCTTCATCGGCCACTTGGCGGCGATCAAATCGCCATTTATCCCAACCTATGCGTCATGCCTGTTACCTTTTGTACTGGGAACCCTCCTCGGCGGCATGGTGTCTGGTGGAACGTACCTTAACCAATGGCTCTACGCCGGTGGACCGAAGGCGGTGAAAGCCGGAAAGGTCGTTAACATCTTCGTGATCCTCGCGGGGATTGGAGCGTTCGTCGCCTTTGGCATCGGGGCGTGGTGGACGTATGACTCGTTCATAACGATGCCTCCACGTATCCAATAGGAAGCCAAACGCAACTGATGCCTGGCTCTTTTTGAAGTCTGGCGTGGATCAACGTTGAGAGACGGAAATGTATACGAAAAACGGTAAGCCGCTCCAGGTGTCAGGCGACAAGATCTACGGTCGTTCGGGTAAAGTAGTCGGGCGGATCAAGGGCAGCAGGGTATATGGGACAGACGGGCGATACGTCGGCACCATCGTTGGTAATCGGCTTGTCTATCGGTCTACAGACACCGCGACGATCAGCTCGCCGTTCGCATCGGCAAATAAAGCTGGCTCCGCTACTGCAAATAGTGTCGGGAGCGCGATCTGGGGGGATGAGCCCGATATCCCGGATTGACCGCGCCCGCTGTATTACGTCATCCAGGCCACCACGCGGGGAGCGCTGCGGCGGTAAAGAGCACTACTGCCAGAACGGTGACAATGGACCATGCGATAGCGCGGCGAGTAGAACGAGGCAGAGCAGCCAGACAATCTTGCAAGCGATGTGTGAGGCCTGATCCTGGGCGAACGTCGTCATGCGCCGCACCTTTGCCTCGTCGATGATCGTGTGAGCCAGCCATTCAGCCAACCCAATCCACACATTGCCGGTGACCAGCCCTACGCCGGCGCCTTGAATGCCGGAATGTGCGATCAGATGATAAACGCGCAGCGGGCCTGATTGTTTGGCCTTGGAGAGGAAGTCACCTTGCAGTGGGTAGTCGAGCAGCCAGTGAACGGCCAACAGCATAAAAGCCAAGGTCAGGAAGCTTTCCATGATCTCTCCAAAGAAAACCCGCCACCGGGTGGTGACGGGCTGTGATTGGTGGGCACAGATCGTTTAGCGCTTTGTATTCGCGACTAAGACGCGTAAGCCCGCAGGGGTAGACAATTCAAAGGATACACAATGGCTGCGCAGAATGTAGACCCTAACGTCATGATCGAAACAAACCTGGCTCTAACGCAGGCGTTGATCAACAAGCTCCTGGAAAAGCGTGTGCTTGAGGAAGAGGATCTTGCTCAGATGCTGCGCGACATCGTCAGCATGCTCCAGACATCCGATCACGGAAACGCAGCCGGCATTGTAGGACTGCTGCGCATCATGTTCATTCAAAGCGAATAGCCCTTAAGATCTCCGGCTTCTTTGCGGGGAGCCGGAATTCAGCCTTTTATGCCGCATTCTTCCACCGCCGCGTTCAGGGCGGGTCGCACCGCCTCCCGATATCGTTGAGGCATTGCCTTGGATTGGGCAGCTACCGCCTTGAGGGTAGCCGAGAACGAATCGTCTTGGGCGCATGCTCGAATTGGTGCGGTTGCTAGAAGGTGTTGCCATCATGGCAATACCATCCAAGCACGCTCCGGACGGTATCAGGACCATCGTGATACCTTCTCCTGGTGGAGCGCAGGAAGGGCCGAGCGCTTCACGCCGGTTCCCTCGCGCCTACTGCCTCTCGACATGCCTGACTTTCCGTGCAAGCTTTAATTGATTTTGAACACAACGCTGCCCCGATGAGGGGTGGCTGGCATGGACCCAATTAGTCTTGAAGCAATTAGTCAATGTGCCGCGCTGTTTAATCTGCGGCGTTTCGCCTACCGTCAAATCCCACATCCTGCCCCGGGCTCTCGCGTTGGATTTGAAGCAAGATGACAAACATCTCGTATCTGGAAGAATGGGCGATCCACGGATCAGAACATTCCAGAATGGTCGCTGGAGTTACAAGCTACTCTGTAAAGAGCATGAGCGTAGCCTCGGACCAGCGGATACGTATGGCGTCGACTTCGTCCGAGCCGCGATCAAGCATCCAGCACAAAGCGTGGATTATTCGATACCCAATCCGAAGCCTAAACTTCTGAAAAAGTTCATGCTATCCTTGATCTGGCGCGCTGATGCAGCCGATACAGCTGAAGGTCGGCAATCTCGCTTGGGAGCTTACGGTAGCCTCCTTCAGCGTTGCATCTTCGATTCAGCGCCCATTGATGCTCCCATTTGCTTCGTACGCCCCAACTTAACAGGAATGGAAATCTCTTATCCATTGCCCTCGAACCTACTCGCATTCGAATGCGTGATTGCAACGGCTGGAAGTTAGGGTTCGGGAATCTTGACGCTATTGTCAAACTCGACAAGAAACCATGGCCGAGAGAGTGGACCGAGGTTGACGCAAGCGTACAAACTTCGGCTAGAATCTTGAACGCGAGCCCTTCTGAAATCAGCGATGCTCCGGCTTATCACCCACTGATTCGCCAGGTGAAAGTCTTTCAGGTATGACGGCCGGAAAGCGAAGGGGCCGCCGAAGCAGCCCCGCAAATCACCTAATCTTACGCTAAGATATGACAGATAATGCCAATTTTGCCAAGCGAAATCACTAGCAGAGGCGAGCTTTATAGTGAATTCGCCGCCGACCACGTATCGGTGATAGCGTTTTCGTACCGTTTGCGTGCGGTCTCATCGCTTCGACCGATGTACTTCCCGATGAGACCAAACGACATTTCGAACGAACGCCACCAGATCAAACGCCATTCGTTCTTTTCGAGATGCCGCACCCACGACAAAGCAGTGAGGCAATCCGAGACATCGGCTGGCGTCGGCTGAAAGCGTGGCGCGATATCCTCCGCCGCACCATAAGCGGTCACGGCTTCCTGGACATAATCAGGCGAGGAGGACCGCTGAATGAAGTAATTTCGATCAGGCAGAGCCCTCAGCGTCTTCATGGCGGTGAGAATGCGGCGTTCGACTTCTGCTCTTGGCACTCGGCAGCTGCTGACGACCCTTGGCGCCGACCGTCGTTCCGGCTGAGCCTTCAGCGTGCTCCTCGTGTTCACCCACCGGATGTTCTCCGGGAGAGTCGCACGGCCGGGCTCCGGAAGCTGATTTATCTTCTTCTCTCGTCTCTTGCGGATCTTTACCATTCGCTACTCCGCCACAACCGCACGAAATTCTTCGGGGAGCACGTCGCTGACGGGATCGTCTAAGCCTGCAGCATCCAACGCCGCCCTTCGGCCCTGAAAAGACAGTTCATCTGCCCGCTCGTTGCCTAAGGTGCCGTTGTGGCCCTTTACCCAGGCTATCGTCAGCGCTGCGCAGCTATTCAGCGCGGCGTCGATCGCCTTCCACAAGTCGAGGTTCTTTACCTCCCCGCTCTCTGGCTTTGGAGAGTTGGGCCCTTTCCGGCTCCAGCCATTGCGCTTCCACTTGTGACGCCAGTCGTTGCAGCCATTGACGACATATTGGCTGTCGCACCAAATCGTGACCGGCTGGCCTTCCGCAAACTGCTGGACCCAATCGATGGCTTTCAGCATGCCGGTGAGTTCCATGACGTTATTCGTCGTCTCGGCGAGCCCGCCGCTGCGGTGTGCGATTTCCACGCCATCCCGATAGACGGCATACCCCCATCCGCCGGCGCCTGGGTTTGGCTCGCAGGCGCCGTCGCAAAAGATATGAACTCCTGTCGCAACGAGAGACATATCGAAGGGAGCATGCTGCTTAGCCGGTCTGCGGGAGAAGCTTGCCTGTTTGTAGTGACTGCTCATTAGATATGGCCCTCTACGATTATCGTTCGACGGAAATTGAAGGAACAGGGTTTGCCGGCTCGATGTATGATCTCCCTTGCTGGCACGACATCGCAGACACCGCTGACGCATCGTGCCGCGGTGGAAGTGGCACTGTCTTCCGTCTCGAAGATCATATCGCCCCAGGTCCGCCATTGACCGCGCTCTTTCACGCGAATGACAAAACCACGCCGAAACTTCTGCCCGAATTTGTCCAGCAAGGTAAAAGGGAACGTTTCGCTATCTATTCTCATTCGCCGCACCTACCCTTGATCACGTTTCGTCGCTCCGGTGTCATGCGGACGTAAGCAGGTCGCCAGTTCATTGGCGTCTCGAAGATCCTTCCTGGCGGGTCGATGCGATACCAGTGCCCGTCAGGGTCGAGGAAATACGTTATGTCCTCCGGCGAATGATGACCGCCGAGGTTACTGAAAAGCAGATTGCAGATGAGACCCCCGGCCTTTGCTTCATCCATGGGCCGCCATGAGTTTTCGCGGTCGTGCGCTTCGCGCTCCTGTCGTTCCTTGATCGTCATGCCGCACCCTTTCCGCTTGCGTTGCGCTGCAGTTCGCCTTTTACCGCGTCCTTGAAGGCGGTTAGCTGCCGCTCGATTTCGTCGCCATCGCAGCCGAGGCCCGACAGATGTTCGGAGAGCTGGTTTACTTGTGCACGCCAATAGCCCGTCGCATCGCTACCGTGCTTGCGGCCGTACACCTCCGCCACCCGCCGAATTTTTCCGACACGCGCCGCCAGCGGGAAGACCTTGATTTCGCAATCTGTCGTCATGCGGCCACCCGTTCCGGCCCAAGCACCAGCCTTCTTGCCAACCAAGGCGTCAGTTTTCCGTCGAGCAGATTTTCTTTTAGTGCGCGGCGCACCACCGGGTTACTTGGCCTTTCGGCCCAGGCAAAAACCTCATCAATAAGCTGTTCAGTCTCTTCATCGGTTTCCGGGATCTCGAACGGCTGGTTACGATCGACATCGCCGTCCTTAACCAATCCGTAATCGTTAGCCCCTATAAGGGAAGCTCCCTGTTCTATACTAAAGATAGGTTCAGGGATTACGTTAAAGGATTTACCGGACATTGGTGTCCGCTCGCGAACGGACATTTGTGTCCTTTCCGGAAATTCTCGAATGGACATCTGTGTCCGCTCATATTGTTCCCGCTCAAGCCGATCCTCTTCCCTCCGTGCCTTTTTTACGTCTTGGTAGTCTAGGATTTGTGAAACGACCGCTTCGTTCTTCAGGAAAACGAAATGGTTCGATTTCTTCCGGTCTGGACGCCACGCGTACAGCCAGCGTCGTTTCCTAAGAACCTCAATAGCCCGCTGAACGGTTTTCTCATTTTTTCCAAGTGAGAGGGTTTCAAGGATAGTGCGATAAGACGGGAAACACCGCAGCGTCTCGCTGTTGACGCACTCCAATAGATAGACGCCGACCATCTTCACGGTCGGCGTCATCTCGCTTGCAAAGTCCCTCATGATGAAAGACTGCATTTCAAGACGACGCGCAGTAAATGCGCGCCGCTCCTCGTCTGTCGGCTGTTCTAGTTTTGCAGGCAAAGGCAACGCCTGCTCATCAACGTGAGGGAAGTCATCTGGCAACTTACGCATCCAGGGCAACTCCACGGCGAATATGCTGAGCTACCCGGCACGCCTCGCAAGCTTCCCAAGCGGAGAGTTCGAACTTAGTGCGGATCTCATGAATCACGTTGGCAGGTTGAGCAATCTGCTGAGAGAGCCAACGTGCGGCCTCTTTGACCTTCGGGGCGTCGGTTGACGTCATCAGGCGCGGCCTCCGATCAGGTTATCCACCACCGGCCCAAAGCCATCGGCGGATAGCTCTTCCGCGTCCAAGATGGCCTCCTCATAGGAATCGCCGTCCCACATCGTGATGCGACAGCCATCGGCCTCGACAGCGTCTACGAAGAACTTCAGCGATCCAATTGATGTGAAGTCCAGCCGTGGCTTCCCGGCGCCATGAACTATTGTTGGTCCCGAGACGCGTATGCCAAAAATTTCTACACAGGGGAGCGTTGTTTCCGTCATGCCGCAGCCCTCCGGATTTCTTCCAGCACAGCGAGCCTGCTGCAGAGCGTGTATCGAGCATGTACTCCCGGGAAATCGCCAGCGTGCCTCTCATCGCGCGTGCCGACGGCTATCCCGTTCTTTTGCAACTTCCAGATGTAATGAGAGGTCCTTGGCCCGACGTAGTCTAGCGACGAGATACCGCGCTCACCGGCGTCGATTAACTTTCGCAATGTCCAAGCTTCCCGGCCGACGAACTTCAAAGCTGTGCTAATCGGCTCATTATCGTCATTAAGAACGTGGACTCTGATTGAAACTTCTGCTTTAGAGGCAACTGCCATTGATGAACCTTTCATTGATGGGGAGGCCAGCGGGAAACCGCTGGAACAAGGGGGAACGCGAAATAAGCGTTTCGTTTTCAGCAGCCTGCGGTGTGTCGCCAAACATAGACCGCAGGCTGTTTCCGTTTGTGAGGCTACTCATGCAGCCTCCCTGGAGCGCTTCAACTCCCATTCGCTCAGCTTTGCCTCATCGAAGAGTTTGCGGCGCTTGACCTTGAACGGTTGAGGAAATCCAAGTTCCTTGTCCTTAGTCCATCGGTAGAGTGTGACAGATGAAATTTTGAACCGCGCCTCTACTTGGGCGGCAGTTAGGTACGTCATTCAGGGTTGTTCCTTTCGGGGTTTTGACGACTGCAGATACACATCATGTTCTTAGCATGTTCACGCCGCGTTAGGAATCGTCGTGAAGGTTCGTGAAGCATAAATCAATAGTATTCCCCAAGTGATTCCGGGGATTTGCAGAATGTTGTGCATCACCTTGACTGTACGTAAGGCCCGCTCTACTGCTCCCGCTATCGAGTGGTTCGCTTTGCCATCCGAACCCCTACACCACCGCCATTCTCGGGAATGAATACTATCCCGGCCTCCTCGAAGGCCGTCTTGATGGCGTTGATGGTGGTCTGGTGCCCAACAAGTTCATCCATCGCTTCCAGCCGTTTGATAGTCGGTACTGACACCTTGCACCGCTCGGACAGGTCGCCTTGCGACCAGCGAAGCAAAGCGCGTGCGGCCCGGATCTGATCTGCGTTCATGGAAATATGATACCTTTTTGATTATTTGATCCTAAACAGCTTGAATGATTAACCCCAATGTATTAAATAATCCCTAAGGGATCATTTTGCAATGGGGAAGTGCCGCACTGCAAGGCTCCCGTGAGAATGCACAGCACCTTGAGGGAAAAGACAATGCCGAACACATCGATTCAGGCAGCCGCCGAAGGCATGCCCGACGCCACCCGCCGCCGTTTTCTGCAGCTACTGCCTGCCACCGCAGCACTCGCCGCGGTGCCTGCGCCCGCTCGATCGGCGCCAGTAGATCCGATGGAAGCCGCCCGCTACCACGCCAAGGCACTGGCCGAGGCTATGGGCGAAGCAAACCCGGAGCGGCTTTACCGGTTCAAGATCGATGAGGAGAAAGGGTTTGTTTTCATCTTTGGCGACAGGAAGGAGGATATCGAGCTTGCGGCAAGGCCGATCTACGACGGCCCGAACTTCTATGAGGTCGAGCTTTGGAACAGTAAGCGCCCAATCCTTTGGCTTGAGCGCGTCGAATACCGCACCACTCCCGGCCACTACTACATTGCGGAAAGCCGATGGAAAGGGCGCCTGGAAGGTAAGCCGCGGCGCCTGAAAGAAAAGCAGTTCAAGGTCGTGCGTAAGGTCGAAAACTTTGCAGGGAGGGCATGAGGATGGACCGTCGCACCTTCATTAAGGGAGCCGCTATCGCAGCATCCACGCCAGGAGTCGTAGCTTCTGGCGAGGCTGGCAAGCCGTCGATCCTCGAAGACCTCTTCCGCGAGCATCATCGCGCGCTTGAAGCCGACGACGTTGCGTGGGGCACGGTGTTCGACGTGAGAGAGCAGGAGCCGATGAAGTCCATGAGGATGCCCGCCGTCCAGATTGGTCAGCTAAGGGCGGGCAGTGACGCCGATGGAGATCCGGCGTTTAAACCCATTATGGTTAGAAGTAACGGGGAGATTCGCGCCCATTTCGACCGGCTTTTAAATAATTTCCCAGGGCTGGGTTACATATCGGATTTGGATGAGCGTGTTCGCGATGGATACCGGCAGCAGCTCGAAGCCAAGATTGATGAACTCGCGGCGCTTAGGCGCGAGCGGGACCGTATCGAGTGCGAGTGCGGCTACACCAGAGCTACGGAGGCAGCAGGGCGAACAAGAGACGCAGTCGTATCGATCGAGACGCAGATACTCGACTACGTGCCCCGTTCGCTGAGGGAGGCGGCAGCAAAGGCCAGTTGGATCCTCAAGGCCTACAAAGATGCACGAGGGTATCTGCATGATGGTGAAGAAGCGACACTAGAGGCGGCGCTTGCCTCGATCGGGAGGGCGGTGGCATGAGCGAGGTACAGAACAGAGATCTGAAGCTGGATTTTGACGATTTCATTAACCGCATGAATAGAATGGCTGGGCTGGTCCAGGTGATCGATGACAGGCTTGATGGAATGAACTACGGCACCGGCGACAAGCGCAACACCGCGCTTGATGAAGTAGCACTGCTTGGGATCGCGGCCGATGGGCTCAAGCAGTTGGCAGAAACTCTGAACCGCAGCAGCGTGGTTGTCCTTAGCTCCGAATGGCGCTCCGAGGCCAACTAGACTTCCTATCCTCGATCTAGCCCGCCTCGCGAATGTGGCGGGCTTTTTTTGTGCCGCCGTTACCCCAGATGTTACCCCGAGGCGATAAAGCAGGGAATTTACTCCAGCTAAGTACTTGAAAGTGTTGGCGACCCCTGCAGGATTCGAACCTGCGACCACCTGCTTAGAAGGCAGGTGCTCTATCCAGCTGAGCTAAGGGGCCGTCCGGCGCTGCGACGCGCGGCAGCAACGCGGCATGTCTGAACGTTCAGTGTGTCCACGGTTGAGTGCGGGTATAGCGGAAATTATCCGGATAGGCGACCACCTGGCGGGCAGGATCCTTCGGCGCGATCACGCGGTATTCGATGCCGTTGCGCTTTGCATATGCTTCGGCCAGTTCCTGCGATTCGAAGGTCAGCTTCAGCTGCTGGCGCGTGTCGCCGGAGGACGTATAGCCCATCATCGGGTCAATCTTGCGCGGCTGCTCCTGATCGAACTCCAGCACCCAGAGATGAGTCTTGGCCTTGCCGGACTGCATGGCGGTCTTGGCTGGACGATAGATCTTGGCAGACATGCTGCACGCCTCCGGCTGTGCGGGCCCTGCCCGCTGAATATTTCAAACCTCCGCCCCGTTATGGAGCGGTTCCTTGCGATCCATATAGCGCAAAGAGATGAATTTTGCCTATCCGCGAATCCGCCGGATTTCAAGAAAAAAGGCGCAAACTAATTGGACGCGAGCTTGTCGGAAGGCTTGCGGCAAGGTGAAATAATATCGAGCGAGGCGTTGCGAACGCTGGTCTCCACCTGCATCAGCCCGAGCACGCTATGGAAGAAGTTGTCGTGTGAGGCCGGCCGCCCTGCCTGCGCCGCGATGCAGGCCCTATCCAAGCGGGTTTCGCTGGCGAAAGCATCCGAAAGCCAGAGCGCCATCGGCACATGGGTCTGTTGCCTCGGGGCGATGAAATACGGCGCGCCATGCAGATAGATCCCGTTCTCGCCGAGCGATTCGCCGTGATCGGAGAGGTAGAGCATCGAACCGGCAAGCTTTTCCTGATGCGCCTTCAGCTTGTCGATGACGGAGGCGATCACATGGTCGGTCATGACGATCGTGTTGTCGTAGGCGTTCGTCACCTCTTCCGGTTTGCAGTTTGCGAAATCGGCAACGCGGCAGTCGGGCGTAAAGCGCCTGCTATCATCGGGATAGCGCTGATAGTAGGCCGGGCCGTGGCTGCCGAGCTGGTGAAGAACGAGCACGCTGTCGCCCTTCACACTGGCGAGCCAGTCATCGAGCTTGTCGAGCAGGATGGTGTCCAGGCATTCGCCGTCCTTGCAGAACCGCGGATCGCGCGTACTCGGCAGATACTGGTATTTGATGCGGTCGGCGACACCGTAAGTCCCGGTGTCGTTGTCCCACCATTCGACGTCGATCTTGGCGTGGCCGAGCACATCCGTCAGGTTATCGGTCGCCAGGCCCTTTCGGTGGCTGTACTGCGTCCGCGGATAGACGGAAAACATGCAGGGGATGGAAACGGCGGTCTCCGTGCCGCAGCTCGTGACATCGGGGAAGAACGTGACGTTGCGCGCTTTCATTTCCGGGTTGGTATCGCGGCCGTAACCACCGAGCGAGAACTCCTGTTCTCTTGCCGTTTCGCCTGCGACGATGATCAGCACGCGCGGTTTGCCGGGCGCGGCCGCCGGTATCTGGCGCGCATCCGTGCCGATCGGCTGGCGCACGAGATTGAGATTGTCTCCATAGGTGGCGGCAAAATAGATGGCGCTGCCGATCGGGAAATGCGGATTGATCGTCATCATCAGGTCACGATGGATGCGCCCGACGGCGGCGTAGGTGGAGTAAAAGCCCATGCCGGCCACCGCGACGATGCCGAGGCAAGGCAGCACCACCGCCGTATTACGCAGAAACTTGCTCCAAAAGGGCCGGTGGACGACACGCACGCCGGCAATCGCCACGGAAGGTAGAACGCCCGCGAGCAGCATGTGGAGAATGAACTTCGCGGTGATCAGATGCTGTGCTTCCGATTGCGTCGTGACAGCGGCGTTGCGAAGCATTTCGCGGTCGATGATGACGCCGAAGCGGTCGGTGAACCAGGCCGCGGCGACTGCGGCAAGCACAAGGAAGATCAGCGCCGGCTTGATGAGGTATTTCATGGAGACGCTCACGGCGATCGCGATCGTCAGCGCGATCATGCCCACCACGAAGCCGGCGAAGGCCAGCCGATGGCTGTCGAAATAGACGAATGCCCGGCTCCAGAACGTGTAATTGGCGACGATGAGGATATAGAGCGATACGATGACTGCGAGCGTGATGCTGCCGATTTCAGGGCGCACCCACGCCTTCTGCTTTTCCCTTGCCATGCCGATTGGTTTGCTCCGTGTGCACCAGCGCAGAGCGGCTGGCACCGCGTTTCCGCCTGACTCAAAACCGCGTAACTATGGGGAGGCTTCCTGACACTATCCTGAACGGCAAAGCAGCGTCGAAGGATGGGGCAAACGCGTTTTTGATATTGCGGCGCCGGTATGAAGCGTGTATTGGCCCCTCTCACGGAGTGTAGCGCAGTCTGGTAGCGCATCTGGTTTGGGACCAGAGGGTCGGGAGTTCGAATCTCTCCACTCCGACCATCGCTTTGCCCTGAAAACGCTGAAGAAGCTGATTTTCTTGGGGTTTCGGCCAACTTCCTGTTACAAACCATGTAACAAAACGGAAGTTTGGAATGCCGCAAAACACCGATACCGGCTTAACCGCGACGGAAGATATTTCGCCCGGATCCTAGTCCCCAAAAGACCTTCGCCCCTTCCTCGACAACAAATCGGGACTTCGCGAACCGGTTGGCCCGGGAATCGCCGGGCTGCTGTTGCGCGTCTTGCTACGGCCCTAGTCGGGCTTCATGCGCAAATCGCCGTGGCCGAACGGAAGTACAGGTCGCCAAGAGAGAAGCGATCACGCCGGGCCCGCTATCCCCTGCCCGTCGTTCAGATTGCCTTGCTGAACTACAACGAACGAATCGCGTTCGATGCCGAACTACGGAACATGGATACCGTTGGACGACTCACCTCTCCCGTGTAACGTGCAAAAATCGCAAGGGGAAATCCATGGTAAAACGGCTTGTTGTATTCAATCACAAAGGCGGCGTGAGCAAAACGACGACGGCTTATAACGTCGGCTGGGCGCTCGCTGCCGATGCTAAAGTGCTTTTTGTCGACGCGGACTCGCAGTGCAATCTTTCTGGACTGTTACTGGGGGACGACTTCGAAGCCTATTATTTCGATGAAGCGACGAAGGACCAGAACCTAAAGGACGGAGTTGCGCCCGCATTTGAAGGTAAGCCCGTGCCCCTTCAGGCTGTCGATTGCTTTAGCCCTGCACGAAACAACAATGTGTTTCTACTAGCGGGCCATGCGAACCTATCGGCCTACGACGCTGCTCTAACATTCGCTCAGACGGCCAATAACGCTATTACAACGTTGCAGAATCTGCCGGGCGCGTTCTCCGAACTGATCCGGTTAACCGAAGAACGCTATGAAATAGACTATACAATAATTGATCTCAATCCAAGTTTGAGTGCGATCAATCAAAACCTCTTTCTTGTTTCAGACGGGTTCCTGATCCCCACGAATCCCGATCCGTTTTCAATTATGGCGCTTCAAACACTAAAAACTACTCTGCCGCGATGGGTGAATTGGAAGCGCTCATCGATCAGCCTGTTCCAAGATTCAGCCTATCCACTCCCGGAGGGCACACCCAAATTCGTTGGTACGGTTATTCAGCGGTTCAACATTCGCAAAGGCAAAGCGGCTGCGCCGTATCGAAACAATATCGATGAAATTAACGCTGTGGTTGAGGGAGAAGTTTTCAGCGCCTTGCAGGTAGCCGGAATGACGTTACAACCCGCAGGGTATGGAGGGCTGGAAGGGGAACACTATTGTCTCGGCGAAATTCCCGATTTCCAAGGTCTTCTTCCCAAAGCGCACCAAGCAGGGGTTCCCGTCTTCGCCCTTGAAGACGATGAGCTTGACGCGACCGGTCCCATCCTCGAGGGCTTCAAAGAACGACGGGCGTTTTTCAGAGACCAGTTTCAAGGGCTATCGTCTAAAATCGCGGACCTGCTAGATTATGCTTAAAGCGGTTGCCGTTTTCGACAGCAGCTTAAGCGAGGCACGTAACCAGAGCGCTCTGTTTCATCACATCAAGAATCAAGGCATTCCGTTTAATGCCGATGATCTTCTAAGGGGGCAGATCGTCACTTCGATGGCAGCGTTCGACAAGCTAATGCACGACCTGATTAGAATTGGCATGGTGCAGATTTTTTCCAGCATCCGCCCCGCAACACCCAAATATCTTGCTGAGGCGATTGATATGCAGACGCACGTCGCAATCAAATCCGCGACGTTACCGCCGCCGGAAATTGTGTTTGAGCAAGCAGTGGTGCGAAAGCTCGGAAGGCTATCATTCCAAGACCCAATCAAAGTCTCTGACGGCCTTTCTCTCATCTGGGACGAAAGGCAGAAATGGGAAAGGATCAGCGCAATCCTGGGAAAGTCCGCGAAGGACGCGCAAACGGAACTCAGGCTTATCGCTCAACGTCGCAATGCGATCGTCCATGAGTCCGACATGGACCCAGTGACGCATGCTAAGACACCGATCTCCCCACAAGACGCTACCGCGACAACAAATTACTTGGAGGCGTGCGGAAAAGCGATCCATTCGCTGATGTAGGTTTAAGTCAAATGTTCCGGTGATGAAACGATTGATGGCAGTTCCGCTTGCCTATTATACGTCGACAAACAGTTGAACAGAAGCTCGACCGTCACAGCGTTACAAAGAGTGGAAATAGTCGTTGCTTTCAATGACATATTTGATTTCCAATCTCTTCACTCCGACCATCTATCACGGTGATTTAGCTATGAGGCCACCGGTCAGGCGCGCCACCTTCTAGGGCGAGCCGGTCGCCGCGGCCGGCACCATATTAAGCTGCGTTTCCTCCTCTTTCCGCCAGCGTGAACAGCTCGATCGGATCCTTGAATCCTTTCAGGTGATGGAGCTTGGTGGAGACGATGTTGTTCGTCCCGGCCCGGAGACGGAAGGCATCGGACATCAGGACGGACTTCCCGAGCGCGCTGCAGGCGGTCTGGATTCGGCTGAGGAGGTTGACGTCCGATCCGATGACGGTGAAGTCGAGCCGCCGGCCGGAGCCGATGTTTCCATAGCTGACCTTTCCGTAGTGCAGAGCGACGCTCGCCTCGATGCGGACTCCTCCCAGCTCGAGCTTCGTGAGATCGTCGAGGATCTGGTCGGTGGCCGCCAGGGCCTGCTCGCTCGCCATTGCGGCGTCGGAACTCGGGAAGAACGCGAGCACGGCGTCGCCCATGAACTTCAAGACCTCGCCGCCTTGGCTGGTGATCGCAGGCACCACGATGTCGAAGTAGGCGTTCAGAAGTTCGAGGACCTTTTCATCGGCCAGCCGGTTCGAGAGCTCCGTGAAGCCGCGAAGGTCGCAGAGAAGAAGCGCAGCCTCCATGGTTTCGATCTCGCCCTGGCGAATCCTGCCGGCAAGGATGCGCTGGGCAGTCATGGGGCCGATGTAGGTGTCGAGCAGCGAGAGCTCGGCCTGCCGCAGTACCCTGATCTCGCAGCTGTTGCGAAGCGCGGGAAGAATGCGCTCGATGACGTGGATCTCGGAGAGCGTAAAGCCGGAGGGCCGCTTTGTGGCAAATACCGCGGCGCTCACCGGGCCATCGACGTTGCAGAGCGGGGCGATCACGAGTTGGACAAGTCCCCGCCCCTCGAAGACGTCGATATGCTGCCAGGGCCACATCGGGTCATCGGCATCGACGATCATCGGTTCCCGCGACTCCATCACCTTCCGAAGCGCGCTGGCCGCGAAGGCCATCTTCATGCCATGCTCCCGGTCGTGGATCTCCACGGGCTCGGACGGCGCCCAGGCGACGGTCCGACCAAGGATTTCCGGATGAAGTGTCATCAGGTGGAGGCTCAGCCGGTCGACCGGTAGCCCGATCTGACGCAGCCTACGACCAAGACCGGCAACAAGGCCAGCCTCGTCGACGGAATGGCATTCGTCACCGGAAAGCCATTCCAGAACGGACAGGATGGAGGCGGGATCGACGCTCCGTCCCTTACCGGCCGGATCCCGGTGGGACATGGGCTCCTGAATGATCGTGTTCATGTCCATCTCCTTAGTGAGCGCCAGCGCCGGAGACCTGGCCGGGCTTCTTCAGAAGCAGCGTTGCGACGAGCGCGACGACCAGCCCGACGCCAAGCAGGAAGAACGCGTCGCTGAAGGCCATGACGTTGGCCTGCTTGCGCACGCTCGAAGCTATGGCGACGAGGGCCTTGTGCGTCGCTGTGGCCTGGTCGCTGACGCCGTGGTTCATGAAGTAGGTCGTGAGCCTCGCGACGCGGACGCGGGTTGCCTCCTCGAAGACGCTGACCGAGTTCGTCAGGATGTTCGAGTGGAACTGCTCGCGCTTCGAGAGGAAGGTCTGCAGCGAAGCGATGCCGACGGCGCCGCCGAGGTTGCGCATCATGTTGAAGAGTGCGGAGGCCGAGCCTGCGTTCTCCTGCTCGATGCCTGCCGTGGCGACAGCCGAGAGAGGTGCGAAGACAAGCGCCTGTCCGACGGCGCGAATGACATTCGGCCAGAACAGCTGGTCGCTCCCATAGTCGCCGGTCATATAGACGTTCATGAAGTTCGAGGCTGCGAAGAGCGCAAAGCCCACAGCAATGAGCAACCGGACATCGATGAGCTTCATCAGCCGCGGCACCAAAGGAATGAGCACGAGCTGCGGGATGCCGGTCCAGGCGAGAACCATGCCGATCTGTTCGGAATTGTAGCCCTGAATACGCGACAGGTAGATCGGCAGCACGAAGGCCGAGCCGTAGAGCGCGACCCCAAGCAGGACGTTCGCCAAAATGCCGAAGCCGAAGTTGCGCCGGGCAAGCAGGCGGAGGTTCAGCAGCGGATGCGCGGTCTTGAACTCTATAATCAAAAAGAGCGTCAGCGAGACCGCAGCGATAATCGACAGGCGGACGATGAAGTCCGAGCCGAACCAGTCTTCCTTGTTGCCCTCCTCCAGCACCGTCTGCAACGCGGCAAGCCCGATCGCCATGGTGATGATGCCGGGCCAATCGCCTTTAGCCAGGAGACCCAAGTTCATCGGCGCGCGATCGAGTGACGCCCAGAGCATGCCGACCATCAGCAGGCCGGGAACGAGATTGACGTAGAAGATGAACTCCCAGCCGTAGTTCTCCGTGAGATAACCGCCGATGGTGGGGCCGATGGCCGGAGCGAAGGTTGCCGAGAGCGCAAAGAGCGCCAGTCCGATCGGTTGCTTGGGCTTGGGCAGCAGCGTGATGATGATGGTGAACGCCATCGGAATGAGAACGCCGCCGGCGAAGCCCTGGATCGCGCGCAGGACAATCATCTGCTGCAGGTTCGCAGCGAAGGCGCAGGCGACAGAGAAGACCAGAAACAGAATGGCGTTGGCGAGGAGGTAGCTGCGGACCGAGAAGACCCTGGCCAGCCAGCCGCTCAGCGGGATGACCACGATCTCGGCGATGAGGTAGGACGTTGAAATCCACCCGCCGTCGTCCTTGCCGGCGCCGATCGCGCCCTGGATGTCTGCGAGCGATGCGTTGACGATCTGGATGTTGAGGACGGCCATGAACGCGCCAAGCGTAGAGCCGACGACGGCGATCCACATGCGCAATGCGCTCATCTCGGATTTGGCGGGCTGCGCCAGGGGCGCCTGCGGGCGCGGATTGCTATTGGCTGCAATCTCAAGGGTAGCCATGACTTTTCTCCTTCCGGCTGGTCCGGAATCTCTCATGACGCTGGGTGGTCGATAATCGGGAAAGGAACGGAAGGATTATCCGGTGGGGTTGGATAATCCTCACTTCCCTTCCGATAGCTGCGCGGCCTTGGTGTTGACCTCGGGTTCGACGGACATGCCGGAGCGAAGACGGCCGGCGAGGTCCTCGTCGTCGATGACGATCTTGACCGGAATACGCTGGACGATCTTCGTGAAGTTGCCCGTCGCATTGTCCGGAGGCAGCAGCGAGAACTCGAGACCGCTTGCGGGCGAGACGCTGTCGACATGCCCCTTGACTTCGAGGTCAGGGAAGCTGTCGACCTTGATCTCGACCGGCTGACCGGGCTGCACGTAGGTGAGCTGCGTTTCCTTGAAGTTGGCGACAATGTAGACCGAATGCAGCGGGACGATCGCCATCAGCTGCGTGCCGGAGGTTACGAACTGTCCGACGCGGATCGAACGGGCCCCGACGGTGCCATCCACAGCGGCGACGATGTTCGTGTAGGAGAGATTCAGCTCGGCCTGATGGGCGACGGCAAGGGCTCGATCCTTCTGGGCGACGGCCTGGTCGTGCTGCGTCTTGAGCACGGGCACCTTGTTCTGGGCGGCGACGAGGGCGGCCTGGTCGCGTTCGACTGCGGCGGAAGCCTGATCCATCAGCGACTGGCTCTGCTCGGCGCGGGATTGCGTACCAGCGCCATTGGTCGTGAGGCGGGCGTTTCTGGCAGCATCGGATTTTGCAAAAACCAGCGAGGCCTGGGAGGCGTCGAGCGAGGCCTTCGCCTGACCGATGACCGACTGCTGCAGGTCGACCTGGGCGTCGATGTTCGTGATCGCTGCCTCCGCTGCCTTCACGTCGGCCTTTGCCTGGTTGAGGGCGGCCTGGAAGTCGCGGTCGTCGATCCGGGCGAGCACCTGCCCGGCCTTTACGACGTCATTGTCGCTGACGAGGACGTCCTTGATGTAGCCGGCAACCTTCGGAGCGACAGTCGTATAGTCCGCCTTCACGTAGGCGTCATCGGTGGATTCGATAAAGCGGCCGACGGTCCAGTAGTGGTGGCCGAAATGGACGCCGTAGGCAGCACCTGCGAGAAGAACGGCCAGAAGCACACCCTTCTTGACGCCGCCCTTCCGCGACTTGGCAGTCGCCGGCGGTGCGGGGACCGGCTTCTGCTCGGGCACGGATGGGATGTCTTTGATCTTCGTGTCGGCTTCGGCGGAAGTCTCGAACACCTCCTTGCGGGGCAGCTCAACCATTTCAATTCTCCTGCGGTTTCGCGCAACGAGCGCGGGCTTGCTTGAATGGCGCGAAGATGCCGCGCTATTCATCGATTGATAATCCGCGTATATCGGTAAGGATCATACGCTGAGAGCGGATAATCAGGAGGCAGGCATGGACCGGCTGACAAGTCTTTCGGTCTTCGGAAAGGTCGTTGAATGCGGCGGTTTCAGCGCGGCGGCGCGCCGCCTGAACATGTCGGTGACGATGGTCGCCACGCACGTGCAGTCATTGGAAGAGAGGCTGGGCGTCAGACTTCTGAACCGGACCACGCGCAAGGTCAGCCTGACGGAGACGGGCAAGTTCTACTACGACCGGTCCGCCCAGATCCTTGCCGATCTCGAGGAGGCCGACCGCGCCGCAGGAGCGCTGACCACGACGCCGCGCGGAGTTCTCAAGCTCCATTCAACAACCGCAGTCGTACCCTTCCTTCTGCCTGTCATCGACGAGTTCCTCGAGCTCTATCCTTCCGTCTCACTCAACATGATCACCGGCGAGCGGATGATCGACATGATCGAAGATGGATATGACCTTGCCATCCGCCCGGTTCCCTCGCCCGACTCCAGCCTGATCGCCAGAAAGCTCACGCCATGGAGGCACTTGCTCGTGTGCTCGCCTTCCTACCTCGAAGCACACAAGGCGCCGGAAACTCCCGCCGATCTTGCCGGTCACGACTGCCTTCAATACACGTACTATCCGTACGGCGACGAATGGACCTTCGAGACTGAAACGGGCGACCGGACCCAGGTGAAGATCAACGGCTCGGTCGTCTCGAACAGCGCCGAGACACTGAGATATCTGGCCATCAGCGGGCGCGCGGTCTGGCTCGCCCCGAGCTTCGTCGTATCGGAAGACCTGGCCGAAGGCCGGCTCGTCCGCCTGCTCCCCGGCTACCGCGGCGTGGAATTCGTGATCAACGCCGTGTACCCGAACAGAAGCCACCTGCCGACAAAGGTCCGTCTGTTCATCGATCTGCTCGCCGAACGGTTCGTCGAACATCGGAAGTGGATGACCTAAGCCAATGCGGCGAGGATCCGGGATCGAAGCCGCCAACCGAATAGGAGGCAAGGATTTACGGCAGGATTTACGGCATGCAACGTCAGCGTTTACTGTAACGTACTTCCGCTAAGGCACTTTAAGGAGAAGTCTCTCCGGGTCGAATGACGACGATCCAGTTCAGGCATGGCCGTACCCTGCCGGATATAAGGGAGAGCGTAATGTTGGACGACCTGAAAGCCGGGAGGACGTGATGGGCACGAAACTCTCCGGAAGACTTCTCACCGCAACGGCCGCCGTCGCCATGGCGCTGGCATCGACAACATTCCTCACGGCGGCAAGGGCCCAGCAGCCGGCACCCGCAGCGCCAGCGCCCGCCGCCGAACCCGCAGCGCCTCAGGACACGTCAAAGCCGAACATCCTCGTCATCTTCGGCGACGACGTCGGCCAGACGAACATCAGCGCCTATTCGTTCGGCGTGATGGGCTACCGCACGCCGAATATCGATCGTATCGCCAAGGAAGGCATGATGTTCACGGATTATTATGCCGAGAACTCCTGCACGGCTGGGCGTTCCACCTTCATCACCGGCCAGGTCTGCCTGCGCACCGGCCTCTGCAAGGTCGGCATCCCAGGAGCCACGGTGGGTCTCCAACCGCGTGACATCACCATCGCCCAGGCCCTCAAGCCGCTTGGCTATGCGACGGGCCAGTTCGGCAAGAACCATCTCGGCGACCGCGACGAGTTCCTGCCGACCAATCACGGCTTCGACGAATTCTTCGGCAACCTCTACCACCTGAATGCCGAGGAGGAGCCGGAACGGCCTTACTATCCCAAAGACGATCAGGAATTCGTGCGTACGAATTCACCGCGCGGCGTCCTGAAAGCGTCAGCAGACGGCAAGATCGAAGATACCGGCGCGCTCAACACGAAGCGCATGGAGACGATCGACGACGAGACGACTGCAGCGGCGATCGACTTCATGGACCGGCAGGTGAAGGCAGGCAAGCCCTTCTTCACCTGGATGAACACGACCCGCATGCATGCCTTCACGCATGTACGGGAATCGATGAAGGACCAGAGCGGGATGCCGGGCAACGAGTATGCCGATGGCATGGTCGAGCATGACGGCGACGTCGGCAAGCTGCTGAAAAGCCTCGACGATCTTGGTATCGCCGACAACACAATTGTGGTCTACACCACCGACAACGGTCCAAACCAGTGGTCATGGCCGGATGCCGCGACCACATCGTTCCGCAGCGAGAAGGACACCAATTGGGAAGGCGCGTTCCGCGTTCCGGCAATGGTTCGCTGGCCAGGACACATCAAGGCCGGCGAGGTCTCGAACCAGATGATGTCCGGACTGGACTGGTTCCCGACCTTGCTTGCAGCCGCAGGCGATCCCGACATCAAGGACAAGCTCGTGAAAGGCTCGACGATCGGCGGCAACCAGTTCAAGGTCCATCTCGACGGCTATAACCAACTCCCGTATCTGACGGGCCAGGATAGCAAGTCGTCGCGTGATGAATTCTATTACTTCAACGACGACGGCGAGCTTGTCGCTTACCGCTACGGCAACTGGAAGATCGTCTTCTGCGAGCAGCGGGAGCCGGGCGGTTTCGTGGTGTGGGCCAACCCCTTCGTCTGCCTGCGCGCGCCGAAGGTCTTCAACTTGAGGATGGACCCCTACGAGCGAGCTGACGTGGTATCCGACCAGTACTACGACTGGCTGGCCAAGAACGCCTACCTCCTTCAGTACGGTGTCTGGCGGGTGGCCCCGTTCCTTCAGACTTTCCGCGACTATCCGCCGAGCCAACGCCCGGCAAGCTTCAGCGTTGACCAGATGGTCGAGGCGCTGATGCGGTCGCTGGACCAGAGCCCGGCCGCGGCGCGCTAACGCGCGGTATCGACAAAGCGGGCGCGGTCGGTCGCCGCGCCCGCCATCCGTAATTCCACGGAGCACACATGACGGCACGTGATGATATCCTCGCCCTCGGCGAGCGCATCGGCCAGTCCATCATCGGCCAGGAAACCATGGTCGAACGGCTGCTGCTCGGGCTCCTGGCCAACGGCCATCTGCTCGTCGAAGGCTTGCCCGGCCTTGCCAAGACGCGCGCGATCAAGAGCCTTGCGAAGAACCTCGATTCCGAGCTCTCGCGCGTCCAGTTCACGCCGGACCTGCTGCCGGCCGACATCACCGGTTCGGAAGTCTACTTTTCCGAAGGCGGAAAAGGCGAGTTCAAGTTCCAGCAGGGCCCGATCTTCGCCAATCTCATTCTCGCCGACGAGATCAACCGCGCGCCCGCCAAGGTGCAATCCGCCTTGCTGGAAGCGATGGAGGAGCGGCAGGTCACGGTCGGCGGCAAGAGCTACCCGCTGCCCGATCTTTTCATGGTGATGGCGACACAGAACCCGATCGAGCAGGAAGGCACCTATCCGTTGCCCGAAGCGCAGCTCGATCGCTTCCTGATGCATGTCGAGGTCGGCTATCCCGACGAGAAATCGGAGGCCGCGATCATGCGGCTCAATCGCGACGAAGAGAACGCCGCCCATGGCGGCGCCAAGCCTGCTCCCGTAGAACGCCTCAATCCACGGGCCGTCTTCGATGCCCGCAAGGAGATCGGCAGTGTGACGGTTTCCGACCCGGTGGAGAAATACATCGTCGCCCTTGTCTTTGCGACGCGCTATCCGGACCGTTACGACAAGGACCTCGCGAAGCTGCTGCAGGTCGGCGTCAGCCCGCGCGGCGTCATCGGCCTCGACAAGGTCTCGCGCGCCTATGCCTGGCTGAAGGGCCGCGACTACGTGACGCCGGATGACGTGAAGGCGATCGTCAACGACGTATTCCGGCACCGGCTGATCCTCTCCTATGACGCCCATGCCTCGAACACGAGCGCCGACAAGGTCATCGACCGCATCACCGAACTGGTGGCTGTCTCATGACCGGGGCAAAGGTCAGCGGCGGTGTTTATGTGACGACTGAACAGCTCGTGGCTCTCGAAGCCCGCGCCCGCGACCTGAGCTTCGTCCAGAAGGCCCGCAGCCATCAGCAGCTTGCAGGGCGCATGCAATCGTCCCTGCGCGGCCGTGGCCTCATATTCGAGGAGCTGCGTGAATATCTGCCGGGCGACGACATCCGCTCGATCGACTGGCGCGTGACGGCCCGCACCAGCAGGCCGGTCGTCCGCGCCTACGGCGAGGAGAAGGAGCGCCCGGCAATCCTCGTCGTCGATCAGCGGATCAACATGTTCTTCGGCAGCCGCCGGTCGATGAAATCCGTCACCGCGGCCGAGGCGGCCGTGCTCTGCGCCTGGCGCATTCTCGGTTCCGGCGACCGGGTCGGCGGCTTCGTCTTCGGCGATGGCGGCACCGATGAGGTCAAGCCGCACCGCAGCCGCAATGCCGTCATCGCGCTCGCCAACAGAATTGCGGAAAAGAATGCGCAGCTCTCCGCCACCTATGCCGTCACACCCTCGCCCGCGGCACTGGACGACGCGCTGCATAAGGTCGCCAGCATCGCCCATCACGACCATCTGGTGATCGTCGTCAGTGATTTCGACGGCTATGGCGAGACCACGCGAAATCTCCTGCTCAGGCTTTCCGGCCGTAACGATGTCATCTGCCTGCTTGTCTACGATCCCTTTCTGCTGGAACCGCCGACGAGCGGCGAGATCGTCGTCAGTGGCGGCACACTGCAGGCGGAGCTTGCGCTCGGACGAAGTTCCGTTCGCGGCTCCGTCGATGCGTTTGCCCGCAACCGCGGCAGGGACCTGCGCGCCTGGCAGAAGGATCTCGGCCTTCCGATGCTGCCGGTATCGGCAGCGGAGGAAACCGCGCCCCAGCTTCGTCGCCTCCTCGAGCAATCGGCCTGGCGGCAACGGAGGCACTGATGGAGCCCAACCCCAAGCTCGACCCGATAACGGAAACCGCACTGCGCTCGCTGCACGACATCGCGGTTCCGCCGCCGGTTTCGTGGATGCCGCAGACCTGGGGGTGGGCGGCACTCGCGGCAATCCTTCTCGTGGCCCTGCTCGCCTGGGCTTTCCTCGCGCTGAGACGCTACCGCCGCAATGCCTATCGCCGGGAGGCGCTACGCCTGCTCGACGCCGTCGCTGGCGATATCCGTAGTCCCATGACGCGCAAACGCGGCCTTCAAGGCCTTGCCGAGGTGCTGAAACGGACGGCGCTTGCCGTCTGGCCTCGGGAGCGGGTGGCGTCGCTGGCCGGCCCGCATTGGAACGAATTCCTGGATGGCTCCGCAGAGGCAGGCGAAGGCCATGCATTGGAGCGGTTGTTCGACGACTTCGAGTATCGTGACGAAGGGTCCCTCGCAGCCCTTCCGCCGAGCGTGGGCGACGATCTCCTGCTCGGCGCCCGCCGCTGGATCGAGAAGCACCATGTACCAATTTGACCTCCCATGGCTGCTCCTTCTCTTGCCGGCGCCGCTGCTTGTCTGGTGGCTGCTGCCGCCTCACCGGGAAACCTCCGCCTCCATCCGCCTGCCGTTCTTCGAACTCGTCGCAAAGGCAGCAGGCATGAGTCCGACCGAAGGCTCGGTTGTTCCTCGCCGCTCCTGGCCGCAGGCGATCGTCGAGGGCCTCGCCTGGTGCCTGGTCGTCTTGGCGCTCGCCCGCCCCCAGTTCGTCGAGCCGCCGATCGAAAAGACGGAGCCGCAACGCGACATCTTGCTGGCGCTCGACCTGTCGCAGTCGATGGACACCAAGGACTTTCGCGCGCCCGGCGGGACGCTCGAGCCACGCGTTGACGCCGTCCGGCAGGTCGTCTCCGATTTCATCGTCAAACGGACAGGAGACCGGATCGGACTGATCGCCTTCGGCGATGCACCCTACCCTCTGGCGCCCTTCACCATGGATCACGAGCTCGTCCGCACCATGGTCGACGGCCTGCTTCCGGGCATCGCCGGCCCGAGGACTTCGCTCGGAGATTCCCTCGGATTGGCCATTCGGATGTTCGACAAGACAACCGTTCCGGAAAAAGTGCTGATCGTCCTCACCGATGGCAACGACACCGCAAGCAAGATGCCGCCGCTGAAGGCTGCCGAGGTCGCCAAGGCAAAAAGCATCGTGATCCACACCGTCGGCATCGGGGATCCTGCCGCCACGGGCGAGGACAAGCTCGATACGACGACGCTGCAGAAAATCGCCGCCGGCACCGGCGGACGATACTTCTTCGGCGGCGACCAAGATCAACTGGCTGCCATCTACGCGGAACTCGACACCATCACGCCGGAGGACCAGAAGAACCTTTCCTGGCGGCCACGGACCGAACTCTTCCATTGGCCGCTCGCTGCAGCGGTGGCCTTGCTGGCGGGTTGGTATTGCGTCGCTGGAGCGATCGGCCTCGTTCGACGGAGGGCTGTCGCATGATCGCCGACTTCCATTTCCTCCGCCCCTGGTGGCTTCTCGCGCTCATCGTGCCGCCGATGATTGTCTGGCTCGCCGCGCACTCGGGAGACATCCGAAGCCGATGGAAAGGCATGCTCGCGCCGCACCTGCTCGACAGCCTCGTCATCGAGCCGGATCGGCGCAATCAGCTGAAACCGGCCTGGATGATCGCCGCGCTCATGGCATTGGCCGTCCTCGGAGTGGCCGGGCCAACCTGGCAGCGCGAAGCCCCACCCTTCGTCTCGGACACAGCCTCCCTCGTCATCGCCGTCGACCTCTCGCCGACTATGGACGCCGTGGACATCAGTCCGAGCCGCATCGAACGTGCGAAGCTGAAGATCCATGACATTCTGGCGGCCCGTGATGGAGCGCGCACGGCCGTGGTCGCCTATTCGGGAACCGCTCATCTCGTCGTGCCGCTCACAGAGGACGAAGCGCTCGTCCAAACCTACACCGATGCGCTGGCGACCGGCATCATGCCCAAGCCCGGCAAGGACACCGCGGCTGCTCTGAGGCTTGCGGATAGCCTCCTGAAGGCGGATGGCTCCTCGGGCACGATCCTTCTCATGACCGACGGTGTCGAAGAGGCGGCCAACGCTTCGGCCAAAGAGATCGGCAGCGGCATCCTCGTCCTCGGCGTCGGCACCGCGGAAGGCGGGCTCGTCAAGCAGGCGGACGGCGGCTTCCTGACCGGCGCCGGGGGAGACAGGGTCGCCTCGAAGCTCGATCTCGATGGCCTGAAGCAGTTCGGAAGCGAGACGGGAGCCGGCGTCGCAACCATCACCGACGACGATTCCGATGTCCGATGGATAGCCCAGCACGTGCGAAGGAATTTCGCCCAGCAGGCGGCGAAGGAGGGCGATCGCTGGCGGGATCTCGGATGGTGGCTCCTTATACCGGTGGCATTGCTGCTTGGGCTTTCATTCCGCCGCGGATGGGTTGTGAAGGTCGCGGTGCTGCTGGCCTGCGCAAGGCTCCTCTCCCCGCCGCCCGCCGAGGCTGCGAGCCTCGTGGACATGTGGCTGACGCCCGACCAGCAAGGCCGCCTCGCCTTCGAGCGCGGAGACTTCGCGTCAGCTTCGATGCATTTCAAGGACCCGATGTGGAAAGGCGTCGCCCTGTACCGGGCCGGCCGGTTCCAGGATGCGGTCGATTCCTTGGCCAATGTCGACACCGCCGAAAGCTGGTTCGATCAGGGCAATGCCCTCCTCCACCTCGGAAAGTTCGAAGAAGCCGGCGCCGCCTACGGCAAGGCGCTGGAAAAGCGAAACGGCTGGCCGGAGGCAGAGGCAAATCTCGGTATTGCCGAGCAGCTGCTGAAGCAGCAGCAAGAGGAGGACGAGGAGCAGCAGCAGGACCCGAACCAGAAGCCGGACAGCGTCCAGTTCGACGACAAGGGCAAGCAAGGCAAGGCGGGGCAGGTCAACGTTGCCGAGCAGACATCGGAGATGTGGATGAAGAACATCCAGGTGAGCCCCGCTGACCTGATGACGCGGAAGTTCGCGCTTGAGGATCGGAAGGCGACGCCATGAGACTGGCCTTTCTACTATTCCTTCTCCTGACGCCGCTGCAGGCGCTGGCGGCAGAACCCTTCGCGCAGGCGACGGTCGACGACGGCGGCGACATTGTTCCCGGACGGCAGGTGTATGTCACGGTGGATGTCTTCGCGCCGGACTTCTTCACGTCGCCTCCGCAGTTTCCGCTGTTTGATCTTCCGAACGCACTCGTTACGCTTCCGGACGAACGCGCGCAGAACCTCCTCCAGACCGTGGACGGCGTCCAATATTCCGGTATCCGGAGACGTTACGCGGTCGTGCCCCAAATGCCCGGCCGCTACGTCGTCCCGCCAATCGAAATGGAACTCGGCTACTCGGTCGATGGCAAGCCCGCCCGCGGCGTCGTCACAGCGCCGTCGGTCTCCTTCGTGGTACAGGGAAGCCCCGGCATGCAGGAGCGGGTCGCCTTCGCCGCACGCAAACTGACCATAGAACAGACGTTCGACCGCGATCCGGCGTCGCTGAAGGCGGGAGACGCCCTCGTCCGGACGATCACGATCACCGCTGAGGACACTCAAGCCATGATGATTCCTGCCGTGCGAGGCGGAACGGTGGCTGGACTCCACGAATATGTGAAGCAGCCCAAGATCGAAGACGGCATCGCCATCGGACGGGAGATGGCCAGCCGACGGATCGAGACCCTCGTATACACGGCCGAAGCGGTCGGAAGCTATTCGCTTCCGGAGATCGATTACGACTGGTTCGATGTCGACAACCATCGGGAGGATACGGCCTCCCTTCCCGCCGTCCCGGTCACCGTAGCACCGGCACCGATACGCCAGACCATCACACCGGACGCGGGCACGCAGGACGAAGGCCGCCCCGCGCACGTCGACAGGCAGAGGCTGGCGATAGGCATACTTTCGCTGCTCGCAGCTGCGGCGCTCGTGTGGCTCGGCCGGCGGCTGGGGCCTCTCTTGGCCGAACGCGTTCGCTGGCTTCGCCAGCGATACCGCGCCTCCCATGCCTTCCGCCTGCGCCAACTCAGGAAGACGATCGGGTCGGCCGACGAGATGGCCGTCTATGCCGGACTGCAGGACTGGAGCCGCGACCAGGGATACCGCTCGCTGGAAGACTGGGCGAACGATGGGCCGAGAGATCTCCGGCTGCAGGTGGATCTCCTCTCCCGGAGCCTGTTCCGATCCGAAGATTCCAAGGTCGATCGGCACGTTCTGCAGAAATCCATAGATTTCCGAAGGGCCGGATCCGTCATGAATTCCGAGATCCTGCCGCCGTTGAATCCGTCCGGTCAGCAGCGGTAATCTACCCTCATTTACGTTCCTGCTTGCGTAAACGACGCCCGCATTTACTGTAACGTACTTCCGCCCCTTCCCTTCACGCGCGATGCTGGCAGCATCTTGAACCGGAGGCGACGATGGCTTCGGCATTCGACGACGTTCCAACCTCGGGCGCTGCACCAGACGGCATGGTCTGGATTCCCGGCGGCACCTTCACGATGGGCTCGGATCGGCACTATCCGGAGGAGGCGCCTGCCCATCCGGTCACCGTCGACGGGTTCTGGATCGACGAAACGCCGGTGACGAACCGCAAATTCATGGAGTTCGTCAAGGCCACCGGCCACGTCACAATGGCCGAAAAGGCGCCGGACGCCAAGGACTATCCGGGCGCCCTTCCCGAGATGCTGCGCGCGGGCTCCCTGCTCTTCGTCCAGCCGAAAGGCGTCAGCGGACCGGACATTTCGCAGTGGTGGACCTTCAAGTTCGGCGCGAACTGGCGCCGACCGCTCGGGGGGTTGAGCGACCTGCGCGGCAAGCTCGACCATCCGGTCATCCACATCGCCTGGTCGGACGCCAGGGCTTACGCCGATTGGGCCGGGCTCGACCTGCCGACGGAAGCTGAATGGGAGTTTGCCGCCCGCGGCGGGCTCGAAGACACCGAGTTTGCCTGGGGCGAGGAGATGACGCCCGGTGGCAAGATCATGGCCAATACCTGGCAAGGTACCTTCCCGACCTACTCGACGAAGCCGAAGGGCCATGAGCGCACGTCGCCGGTGCGGTCGTTTCCGCCAAACGGCTACGGGCTCTACGACATGATCGGCAACGTCTGGGAATGGACCGGCGACTACTGGAGCACGCGGCATCGCGAACCCGCCGCTAAGGCCTGCTGCATTCCGAAGAACCCGCGCGGCGGCGATGCCGAGGCGAGCTACGATCCCAACCAGCCGGCGATCCGGATTCCGCGGCGAGTACTCAAGGGCGGCTCGCATCTCTGTGCCCCGAACTACTGCCGCCGCTACCGCCCCGCCGCCCGCCATGCCGAACCCGAAGACACGTCAACGAGCCATGTCGGCTTCCGCTGTGTGAAAAGAATGCCGCGATAACGAAACAAATGATTTGGGGAGAAACACGATGAGAAGCTCCTATAGAGACGTCGACACGATCCTCGCCTCTTTCATCGTCGCTTTCGTGCTGATGGTGATCGGCGCCCTGCCGGCGCTGGCGCAAGAGCCGCTGCCCTCGTGGAACGACACGGCAGCCAAGAGCCGCATCATGGACTTCGTCAAGGCAACCGTGACCGAAGGCGGCGAACGCTACGTCGCATTCGAAGATCGGATCGCCGTCTTCGACAATGACGGCACGCTCTGGACGGAGCAGCCCTACTACATCCAGCTCGGTTTCATCCTCGACCGCGTGAAGACGCTCGCCCCTGAGCACCCGGAATGGAAGACGAAGGAGCCCTTCAAGAGCGTTCTCGAGGGCGATCTGAAGGGCCTCGCCAAGGGCGGAGAAATGGGCATCGTCGAACTCGGCATGGCCACGCATGCCGGCATGACGACGGATCATTTCAACACGATCGTCACCGACTGGTTCACGACTGCGAAGCATCCGGAGACCGGCAAGCTCTACACCGAGATGACCTACCTTCCGATGCGGGAGCTCCTGGACTATCTGCGCGCCAACGGCTTCAAGACCTACATCGTGTCGGGCGGCGGCGTCGAATTCATGCGGCCGGTCACCGAGAAGCTCTACGGTATCCCGCCGGAACAGGTCGTCGGCAGCACCATCACGACCGAATTTGCGATCGTCGACGACGTACCGGTGCTGAACCGGCTGCCGAAGATCGACTTCGTCGACGACGGTCCCGGCAAGCCGGTGGGTATCAACAAGTTCATCGGCCGCAAGCCCATCTTCGTCGCCGGAAATTCGGACGGCGACTACGAGATGCTACGCTGGGCGGCAGCAGCAAAACCACCAGGATTTGCGATGATCGTCCATCACACCGACGGCGTCCGCGAATACGCCTATGACCGCCAATCGTCGTTCGGCAAGCTCGACAAGGCGTTGGACGAGGCGGAACTCCGGAATTGGCTGGTGGTCGACATGAAGAACGATTGGAAGAAGATCTTTGCTTTCAACCAATGACTTGCATCAGAACGCTTGCCGGAGCCCCGGCAGATCAGCGAACCGATGGACCTTTGCGGCGACACGTTTCGAAGCCGCCGCAAAGTTGAACGTCGATTAAAAGCGGAACACGGCGCCCAGGATCGGACCGTGCTCGATGACATCTTGGGTCAGGCTGTCGTTGCTGTAGTTCACACCGAGCGCGCGATATCCGATGAACGCAGAGAGCCATTCTTCCCATTTGTAGCCCACGCCCCCCATCACG